>CABUJP010000064.1:0-14165 GCA_902491835.1 uncultured Alistipes sp.
CCCACTAACCTATCAAACCTGACCCGACCATGAAAAGATCCTTCGTTTTGACCTCGCTGCTGGCATTCGCCGCGCTCTCGCCGAACGATTCGGGCTACGGAGCCTCTCCGAGTCCGGATGCAGCAGCGCCCTACTCCCCCGTCCGGGGCTCGTTCTGCGGCGAAAAAGTTCCCGAGTCTCCCGATCCGCTCGTCGCATGTCGCTGGGAGCATCCGCTGGCTTCCGACGATCTGGAGCATTACGAACTGCAACCCCTGTCGATCGAGATGCGGACGACGTCCGGCAAAACGCGGAGCATCCGGCCCGGCCGGCCGATCCGGATCGACGAGCCGTGCACCCTGATGCTCGATTTCGGGCAAGTGAACGCCGGATGGCTCGCATTCGACTCCGACGATCTGGCCGGAGAAGTCGAGATGAGTATCAGCGAATACACCGAGCCGGCCGTGCTGAACGCCGGCGCCCAGCATCCCGTCAAAACGGCCGCTGCCGAGCGTCAGGACGGAAATACCTATCTGCTGAGACTGAACGACGAGCTCTACGAGGGTGTCCGCTACGGGTGGATTCATGTCCGGTCGGCAGATCGCCCGTTCACGATCTCCGCGATCCGCCTGACATGCCAGATCAAACCGACGAACTACGAGGGCTGCTTCGCTTGCAACGATCCCTCGCTGACCCGCATCTGGTACACCGGAGCCTACACCGTCAAGCTGAACCTGCTCAAGGACTACTTCGGCGCCATCCTGATGGAGCGCAGCGACCGGCACTCGTGGACGGGCGACGCCCACCCGTCGCAGGCGGCCTCCATGGTGGCTTTCGGAAACTACGATTTCGTAAAGCAAAACCTCTTCTACACCTCGACCCAGTTCAACGGTATCGCGGGCTACTCGCTTTACTGGGTCCTAAGCCTGGTCGACTATTTCGACTATACGGGAGACCGGCAGACGTTCAACCGGCTGAAAGAAAACGCCTGCAGCAAGCTGGACATCGCCTACGAGCATTACGGCAAGAGTCCCGACCTACAATTCTTCGGCTGGGACGAGCGGCTCGGAGCCGGATTCGAGAATCCGAACTGCCCGGAGTCCCAGAATGCGTACAAGATGCTGTCGCTGCGCGCGTGGAACGAGTTCAGCCGGGCGGCCCGGGCCGCGGGCTACGTCGACATCGCCGAGAAGTACGCCGCTTACGTCGAACAGAAAAGCCGGGAGCTGCGGGAACATCCCGATCCGTTCGGATCGTTCGGCCTTTTCGCGGCGTCGGACGCCGTGAACGCCGGCTTCACCACGCCCGCCGAGCAGCAGTTCCTGTGGCAAAACGCCTTCTCGGACCGACAGCAGCGCCTTTCCTACTCTCCGTTCAACCAATATTTCGTCATTCAGGCGATGGCCCGCATGGGACGGCATGCCGAAGCGCTGACGACGGTCGACGACTGCTGGGGCGGCCAATTGCGATACGGCGGGACCACGTTCTTCGAAGTGTACCGCCCGTCGTGGAACGAGTCGCTCGCTCCGAACGGCGCACCGGTCAACAACCAATGCGGCTATACGAGCCTGACTCATCCGTGGAGCGCCGGCGTCACGAAATGGCTGTCCGAGGAGATTCTCGGCATCAGACCCCTCTCGCCGGGATTCGGGAACTTTCTGGCCGCTCCGCACCTCACGCCCGACGTACATTCGGTCCGCGGCAGCGTGCCGACTCCGCACGGAACCGTCCGCTACTCCTTCGATCTGAAAACGGGCAGGGGACACCTCGTGGTCCCGGACGGGACACGGGCTACGGTCGGGATTCCGAAGTCGGGCCGAACGGTCCGCTCGGTGCTGTTGGGCAAACGGCCCGCCGAGCAGGCGTCCGACAAGCGCACAGAGGATTCGCTGTTCGTATATTACCACGGGCTACGGCCAGGCGAATACGAGATTCGCGCCGCGTATTCCGGCAAGCTGCGCCGCGTCCCGAAAGAACCGTTCCGATACGCATGCCCGCAACCCGCCGTGCAGGACTCGACGACACGGGGCGACTGGCCGGGCCGATACGGAAGCAAGGGTTACGTCCTCTGCCACTACGAGCCGGACGGCTCCCACCGAATCCGACTGCCCGAATTCACCGACTCGATCCGCTTCGCCAAAACGGGCGGGCTGCGCATCGCAACGCGGACGGACGACCGCCGGGCCCCCGTATCGGAAGACGGAAGCGGAGCGCGGAGCATGGGCGCGGTCGTCACGCTCGATCCGGCGCCGTGCAACCAGACCATGACCGTCGATATCCGCAACAAGCACGACGGACCGTACCGGCTGGCGCTCTATTTCGTCGATTGGGAAAAGACGGGTCGCCGGTCGGCGGTAGAAGTATTCGATCTGGACGACAAACGGCTGCTGATGCCCGTCCAGATCGTCCGGGACTATCGCGAGGGACGGTACGTCGTCCTGTCGCTCGAAGGTTCCGTACGGCTGAGGATCAATCAGGTCCGGGGAACGAACGCATCGCTCTGCGCGCTGTTCTTCGACTGATCGCCGACCGGCATACCGTCCGCGGAGTCGTATTCGGAAGACCTTCATAACCGTCACGAAACCGGCGACGCCGGACGGATCAAGGCCGTCCGCGCTGCGACCGGGCGACATGCACGGCAGGCCGTTTGCTATTTTCGGCAAACTCTCGTATCTTTACCTGTATCAAATCGCATATACCCAACGATGTACCACAAATCATTTCACCCGTATGTTCGTCAGAAGCCATGGCAGCGCGGTGCTCGGTATCGACGCGCTGCCGATCGCCGCAGAGGTCAATATCACGGCCGGCATCGGCATGTATCTGGTCGGCCTGCCCGATAACGCGGTCCGAGAAAGTCAGGAGCGTATCCGCGCCGCATTCGAGAACTGCTCGTACAAAATGAGCGGCAAGAAAGTCGTCGTCAACCTTTCGCCGGCCGACATCCGCAAGGAGGGCTCGGCCTACGACCTGACCATCGCGCTGGGCATTCTGGCCGCGACCGAGCAACTGCCTGCCGAAAAGCTCTCGCGGTATATCGTGATGGGCGAGCTGTCGCTCGACGGCTCGGTGCTGCCCGTACGAGGAGCCCTGCCGATGGCTCTCGCGGCCCGCGACAAGGGGTTCGCCGGAGTGATCCTGCCCCGGCAAAACGCCCCGGAAGCATCCGTCGTATCGTCAATCGACGTCTACGGCGTATCCCACCTGAGGGAAGTTGTCGACTTTCTGCGCGGAGACCGGGAACTCGAACCCGTACAGGCCGATACGCAAGCGCTTCTCCGACAGCAGGGCGGAGCCTACGAAGCCGATTTCTGCGACGTCAAGGGACAGCGGGTCGCCAAGCGAGCGCTCGAAATCGCCGCGGCCGGGGGCCACAACGTGCTGATGATCGGCTCCCCGGGCTCGGGCAAAACGATGCTCGCCCGGCGGCTGCCGTCGATCATGCCGCCGATGACGCTCGACGAGGCGCTCGAGACGACGAAAATCCATTCGGTGGCCGGACGTATCGGGGCAGGCAGCGGACTGATCGGACAACGCCCGTTCCGATCCCCGCACCACCTGACCTCGCGCGTCGCGCTGATCGGCGGCGGAAGCACGCCCCAGCCGGGAGAGATATCCCTCGCGCATAACGGAGTCCTGTTTCTCGACGAGCTGCCCGAGTTCGGCCGCACGCTGATCGAAACGCTGCGCCAGCCGATGGAGGAAGGACGCGTGACCGTATCGCGGGCGAAATACACGGTCGAATACCCGGCCGACTTCATGCTCATAGCCGCGATGAATCCCTGCCCGTGCGGATATTACGGGCACCCTTCGCGGGAATGCGTCTGCTCGAAAAGCGCCGTATACCAGTACATGAACCGCATCTCGGGTCCGGTGCTCGACCGGATCGACCTGCATGTGCACGTCTCGCCGCTCAGCTTTTCCGAGCTCTACGGCGAGCGGCCCGAGGAGAGCAGCGCGTCGATCCGGCTCCGGGTCGTCGCGGCCCGGGCGGCGCAACAGGCCCGATTCGCCGGGTTGCCGATTCATTGCAACGCCTCGATGGGGAGCAAGCAGATCCGCGCATTCTGTCCGCTGCCTGCCGAATCGGAAACCATGCTGCGCCGCGCCATGGAACGCATGCATCTTTCGGCCCGGGCTTACGACCGCATCGTCAAGGTCGCCCGAACGATCGCCGATCTGGCCGGAGAGACCCGAATCGCACCGGCTCACATCGCCGAAGCGATCCGCTACCGCAGCCTCGACCGCGAATCGGCGGGATAACGCTCCTTCCCGATGCGCCGGAAGAGCCGCCCGGACGCGAGCCGCAAGGCCCGCGGATCGGACAACGCGATTCAAGGGCATACCCGGCTCGATAAACAAAGATATACGCAGCGGAAAGAAAACAGAACCGCCGTATCCGAAAGGATACGCATGCGAGTCGCCCCGTTTCCCGGTGCGTCGGGATCAGAAACCAAAACGCCGATCGGACAGCGCGTTCCGGCCTCAGACCAGAGCTCTCAAGCCGTACAGCGATCGCCGGAACGAGAAAATACGGCCGCCGTGTCATAACGATGGCCGACGCTCATTGGGTCCGCCAACAGGACGGCAATAACCGTCAAGACCCATACACGACGAACCGTTTCCTCAAAACGCCGCAAGACAAAAGCCGGCCGAAACGGCCGGGCAAGCCCGACGAAAACGCCCCTATGCTACTGAACGACAAAATACGGATCACGCCTTTCGCCCGAATCCTGCCGCCCTTGGCAGCCGGCATCGCTTGCCAGCGGTTCGCAAGCGCGCCGCCGTGGGCCGTCGCGCTGATCGCCGCCGCCGTATACGCCGGAGCCTGGCTCACGCGTAAAATCCCGGCGGGTCGTGCCTACGTCTACGCTTCGCTGTTCTGTACGGGCCTCCTGCTCGCCGACCTCTCCTCGACGAAAAGGCCGATGCCCCGAAACGAGCGGCTGGCGATAATCGTCGAAATCGACCGGACGCCGTCCCTCTCCGGACGCTGGGCCGTCACGACCGCGCGGGCGGGAATGTATCGCTGCCTCGGCGGACAAGCCGAGGCGGCCCCTGCCCGCTGGCAGGCGACCGACGAAAAAATCGAACTGCGGTTCGACACGGGGTTCCGGGTCTCCGTAGGCGAGCAAATGGCCGTCGCAGGCTATCTGAACCCGATCGACACCTCCGGCAGCCGGTACGGCGCTCTGATGCGAAGCCGGGGTCTGACGGCACGGGCCTACGTCACACGAGGTAACCTGATAGCCCGTCTGGAGGGCAACGGGCGAACGGCCATGCGGAGCGCCGCGCTGTTCCAACAGGCGGCGGTCGAGCGGCTGTCGCGGCTTCGTCTGTCGGAAACGGACCGGAGCATGGTCTGCGCGCTGGTCGCGGGCGAAAGACGCGCCATGGACCGGGACCTGCGAGCCGCCTACGCTCGCACGGGCACGGCCCACATACTGGCCGTGTCGGGCCTGCACATGGGATTCGTGATGCTGCTCGTCAATCTGGCGCTCGGCTGGGTCGTACTGCTGCGGCACGGTCATCTGATCCGGAACGTTCTGGCGATCCTCGCGCTGTGGGCTTACGCCGTTATGGCCGGGCTGTCGCCGTCGGTCGTCCGCTCGGCCCTGATGCTGTCGGCCGCGCAGGTGGCGCTCGGCGCCTCGGTCAGCGGCAACGGCTACAACGTCGTGCTCGGCACGGCGACGCTGATGCTGGCCGTCCGGCCGAGCTATCTGTTCGACGTAAGTTTCCAGCTCTCGTTCGCCGCCGTGCTGTCGATCCTGTTTTTCTATCCCCGGCTTTACCGCAGGCGCCTGAGCCGGTACCGGACTCTCGACGCGCTGTACAGCTCGCTGCTGCTCGGCGCGGCGGCCCAGATCGGCACGCTGCCCCTGACAGCCTATCATTTCGGAAACGTTCCGCTCGTCTCGCTGGCGATCAATCCGATCGTGATTTTCGCGGCTTTCGTCGCAATCGGAGCCTCGCTGCTCTGGCTGCTATGTCCGTTACCGCTGTGGAACCCATTTCTAAGCCGCATCGTCGAAACGGCCCTGACCGTTCAAAACGGCACGGTCGTGCGTGCCGCCGCATCCCCCGCCGCCGCGATCGAGGGCATCGCCGTCCCGGAATGGACGGTGGCACTCGCGTACACCCTGCTGGGGACGCTGGCCGTGGCGGTCAAGCTGCGCGAGGAGAAGCGGGCGGACGACCCGACGAGGCGCATTCGGAAGAGAAAAGTTGCGCATTAGCCGTTTTTGCCGGATATTTGTCTTATGACAGAGCAAGAATTCGAGATTCTGGCACAAGACTCTTCCCGAGAGCTCATCGAACGGCATATCGGCGAAGACCCGGCCCGGGCGGCTCTCCGCCTCGGGCCGCATGCCGCCCTGCTGTCGACGCAGATCAAATACCTGCAACGGGCCAAAACGAAACTGCCTTCCTATTACCGGGCCCGCTGCATCATTCCGCCGCTGGCGTTCGAGCAGGCCAGCAGCGAGGCGGCAGCCGAAGCGAAGACTTACGAAGGCGGACTGTGCATCGATCTGACCTGTGGTCTGGGCGTCGACTCGCTGATGCTGTCCCGACGATTCCGGCGCGTCGTCTCTCTGGAGCGCGATCCGGCGCTGGCGCTCGTCGCCCGATACAATTTCGAGCGGCTCGGGGCGCGCAATATCGAGGTAGTCTGCACGTCGGCGGAAACGTTCGTCGCGGAATTCGCCGGAACGGCCGACCTGATTTACGCCGACCCCGCCCGACGGGACGGGGCGAACCGCCGGCTGGTCCGGCTGGAGGAGGGCTCGCCCGACGTCCGCTCGCTGATGCCCCGCCTGAGGCAAATAGCCCGACGGATAGTCGTCAAGGCATCCCCGCTGTTCGATACGGACGAGGCTTTCGCCCTGTTCGGAGGCGAGGTGTCGGTCGAGGCCGTGTCGCTGCGCGGCGAGTGCAAAGAGCTGCTGATCGACCTGCCCGGCACGGACCGGCCGGAAGCGCCCGGTCTATTGCGAGCCACGGCAATCGGCCGGGGCACCCGGACCTTTCGCCCGGAGCAACTGCGAGACGGAAAGCCGGACGCCGGATTCGACCCTCCTTACGACTATCTGCTCGTTCCCGACGTCTCGCTCTACAAAATCCGGGCGGCCCGCTGCTACCTGCAATCGGCAGGCGCATTCGCCGCCTCGGAAACCGGCTACGGGTTTGCACGACATTTGCCCGACGACTTTCTCGGACACGCGTATCCGATCGAAGAGATCGTGCCGTACCGTCCCAAGGCTTTGAAAGCTCTGTTCAAAGCACGCGGAATCGAGCGGCTGAATCTGCTGAAAAGGGATTTTCCGCTCGACGCCGAGCAAATCGCCCGGGCGACCGGCATCCGTCAGGGCGGCAACGGCATGGCGGCCTTCACGACAGTGGACGGACGGCGGATCGCCGTCATGCTGTCGGAAGAAGAACGCGAAAGGGACAGGCGACTTTGAGAACAATTCATTACATTTGTAGAACGATAGACACGCAATGAGCGAATGGATTAAGAAAATCGTCCAGTACATCACCAAGGACATCTGGGTGAAGAAAGAGCACGAGTACAAGTCGCGCCACACGCGGTGGGCCGTCCGGCAGTTCAAGGTCTTCATCTTCACGGCTCAGGGCATCGGGCAGCACAGCATTCTGGTCCGCTCGGCCGCGCTGACTTTCTATACGCTGATGTCGCTCGTGCCGATCGCGGCCCTGGTCTTCAGCGTCATGAAGGGGTTCGGATTCGAGGCCCGACTGAACGAGTACCTGCACGAGCAGTTCCCGCAGTACAGGGTCCTGATAGATCAGGTGCTGACATTCGCCAACGCGATGATCCAACGGACCAAAGGCGGCGTGATCGCGTCGGTCGGCGTGGTCGTGCTGTTCTGGTCGGTCATCAAGGTATTCAACTACGTCGAAAGCTCGTTCAACAGCATTTGGGAAGTGCGGCGCTCGCGCTCGCTGACACGCAAGTTCAGTGACTACACGACGGTCATCGTCATCGCGCCGATTCTGTGGGTCATCTCGAGCAGCATCGGTATCCAGATACAGCAGCACCTGCTCCACTACACCTCGACCCCGATCGTCAACGTCCTGCTCGGTACGCTGTCGACGCTCGTCATCTGGACGATGTTCACGTTCGTCTACCTGGTCATGCCCAATACGAAAGTGAAACTGCGCAGCGCGCTGACGGCAGGAATCATAGCGGGCACGATCTTCGTCCTGTTCCAGCTGGCCTACGTTTTCATCCAGTCGCGGCTGACGAACTACAACGCTATTTACGGCAGCTTCGCGGCCGTGCCCCTGTTCCTGATCTGGCTTCAGACGAGCTGGCAGATCGTGCTGTTCGGAGCCGAGCTGTCGTTCGCCTATCAGAATATCCAGAAATTCGAGTTCGAGAAAACCGCCGGGGACATGAGCCTCGAATACCGGAAAAAGGCACTGCTGGTCATCATGCATCAGATCGTCAGGCATTTCATGGCCGGAGGAAGCGCCATGTCGTCCGAAGAGATAGCCCGGAACCTGAACCTGCCCGTACGCGTCGTGCGCGACACGGTTTTCGCGCTGGAGAAAGCGGGCCTGATCGTCCCGGTCGTCAGCCCGGACGAAAAGACGGGGCGGTACGTGCCGGCACGCGACATCCATACGATCCGCGTGTACGACGTCATTCACCGGGTCGAAACCTCCGGCCATGCCGCGTTCGAGCCCGAGCAGAGCCCCGAGTTCGAGACCATGGACGCCATCGTGCAGGCACTGAATCGGGCGGAAAGCGACAGTCCGGCCAACCGTCTGATCATGGATATAGAAATCGACACCCCAAAGGAGGAGCGTACATGAAAACGGTCGTCGTCATCGGAAGCGGGAACGTGGCCGAAGCGCTGGCCGGAGCAATCGCCGCCAGTCCATACGGACTGGCGCAGCTTTACGCCCGCAACCGCGACCGGGGCGAACGGATCGCCCGCTCGTACGGCTGTCCGTTCGCCAGCGATCCGCAAGAGCTGGCTCCGGCCGACATCTATCTGATCGCCGTGAGCGACCGGGCGGTCGGAGAAGTGGCCGAAGCGCTCGATTTCGGCCGGGCCGTCGTGGCCCATACGGCCGGCAGCGTACCGCTCGACGGCCTGCCGGGAAAAATCAGGAACCGGGGCGTGTTCTATCCTTTGCAAACTTTCACGGCCGGAAGGCATATCTCTCTCGGCAACGTGCCGCTGCTCGTCGAAGGCTCCGATCCGCAGACGACCCGTACCCTGCTTCGCATGGCTCGCACGCTCAGCTCGCGCGCGAGGCAAGCCTCGTCGGAGGAACGGGCGAGACTGCATCTGGCGGCCGTCTTCGCAAGCAATTTCTCGAACCACATGTACGCGATCGCCCAGCAGCTGCTCGACCGGTACGGACTTCCGGTCGATCTGCTGAAGCCCCTGATGCGCGAGACGGCCGCCAAGGCGCTCGAAAGCGCTTCGGCAGCGGACGCGCAGACCGGTCCGGCCCGCCGAGGCGACATGCCGACGCAGAAACGCCATCTCGACATGCTGGACGGTTATCCCGAACTGCAAAACATATACGAAAACATAAGCCGACACATATGGGAAACTTCAAGGAAGACATAGCCCGCATACGGGCCTTCGTATTCGACGTAGACGGCGTGATGACCGACGGCGGCATCACCGTCACGCCCGAAGGCGAGTTTTTGCGCACCTTCTATGCCAAGGACGGTTACGCGCTGTCGCTGGCCCTGAAAAAGGGATACCGCATCGCTATCATCACCGGGGGACGGGGCAAAGCGCTTCAGGTGCGCTTCGACATGATCGGGATCGAACATGTCTACACGAACTGCCACCACAAGCTCAAGGCGTTGCACGAGCTGCGCGACATCTGGGACATGGAGCCCGACGAGATCATGTATATGGGCGACGACGTGCCCGATCTGGAGCCCATGACGCACGTGGGCATGCCGGTTTGCCCGGCCGATGCCGCCATGGAAGTGATCGGCATATCGCGCTATGTCTCCCAGTTCAACGGAGGAGCGGGCTGCGTGCGCGATGTCGTGGAGCAGGTGATGCGCGCGCGAGGCGACTGGTACAAGCTCGGCGACGAGCCGATACCGGTCGCGTCGAGATAACCGGTCCGTCGCCCGGGGAAAGCCATGTCCGCACGAATTCGCACGGGCCTTGCCCTAAGCGGAGCGAGCCGGGCGGAAAGATTGTGCCCAAAGGCGACTGAACGAAGAAATGGTGGCAACCTCGCGAGCGGCCGGATGTGAAACCCGCCGGTCTTGCCGGCTCAATGAGGACACGAACGGCCCGAGTCCGATATTCCGAACCCCGGCCGAAACGCTACCGGTCCGACAGCGGATGATGCAGATCGACGCTCTTGCCGAGGCTTTCGCTATCGAGGTGGGTGTAAATCTCGGTCGTGACGATCGACTCGTGCCCGAGCATCTGCTGCACCTGACGGATGCTCGCGCGGCCCTCGAGCAGATGCGTGGCGAACGAATGGCGCAGCGTGTGCGGGCTGATATGCTTCGTGATACCGGCCGCACGAGCCGCCTCGCGGATGATATGGTAAATCATCACACGGGTCAGTCCGCGTCCTTTGTTGTTCAGGAACAGCGTCTCGGCATGACGCGGGTCGACGCGCATCGTTGGTCGCTGCTCCAAATAGAGCGTAACGAACCGGACCGCCTCGTCGCCGACCGGCACCAAGCGCTGCTTGTCGCCCTTGCCGACGACACGGACGTAGCCCTCCTTGAAAAACAGGTCTCCGATGCGGAGCGTCACAAGCTCCGTGACACGCAGTCCGCAACCGTAAAGCATCTCCATGATCGCGCGGTTGCGATGGCCGAGCGGCTGGCTCAGATCGATCCCGTCGAACATCGCATCAATCTCGGCGACCGACAGCACATCGGGCAGCTTACGGCCGATTTTGGGCGTGTCGATGAACTCGGTCGGAAGGCTGTCGATCCGGTCATTGATCAGCAGATAGGTGAAAAAGCTCTTGATTCCGCTCAGAACGCGCGCCTGCGTCGTCTTCTCGACCCCCTTGTCGTACAGATACGCCAGAAACGACTCGATATGCTGCTCGCGCACCTGCTCGGGATCAGAAATCGAGAACTCGCTTTCCATGTAGGCGGCCATCTGCCTCAGATCGCGGAGATAGGCCTCGACCGTATTGTCGGACAGTTTTTTCTCGAGCTTGATATAGTAGGTGTAGCCCTCGATTTCGTTTTCCCAAGCGACCATGAAGCGAACGGGTTTTGTTCCCAAAATTACTATTTTTGTTCCGCAATGCAAACCATTCGACAGCGATGAACCATATCGAAGTGACCGTAGAGTGCGCCGACGAGCGGCAACGTGAAATTCTGCTCGCCGAACTGGCCGATTTCCCGTTCGAATCTTTCTGCGAGGAGGAGAACTGCCTGAAAGCCTATATCCGCGAGGCGGACTATCGCCGAGTAGTCGCCCGGATCGACGGATATCTGGAGGAAACGGGCTACCGTCACCGATCGGAAACGATCGAGGACCGGAACTGGAACGAGTTGTGGGAATCGAACTTCGAGCCGATCGACATCGAGGGCAAGTGCCGCATCCGCGCGCCGTTCCATCCGAAAAACCCGGCCGCCGAATACGAGCTGGTCATCATGCCGAAAATGGCTTTCGGTACCGGCCACCATGCAACGACCTACCTAATGGGGGCCGAGGTCATCGACTGCCGGTTCGACGGACAGCGGGGTCTGGACATGGGAAGCGGAACCGGCGTGCTGGCCATGCTGGCCGTACTTCGCGGAGCGGAGCGGATGGACGCGGTCGACATAGACGAATGGGCCCACCGTAATGCGAGCGAAAACATAGCCGACAACGGCATGGCCGACCGCATCCGGCCGTTGCTCGGAGACCGGAGGACGATCGAAGGCAAGCGCTACGACTTCATACTGGCCAACATCAACCGGAACGTCCTGCTCGCCGACATGGATGCCTATGCAGCCGCGCTGCCTTCAGGCGGCATGCTGTTCCTGAGCGGTATCCTCGAAGCGGACGTCGACGCCGTAACCGACCGTGCGCAACAACTCGGCTTCGAGCGATTGCGGACCCGGACGCGCTCGGGTTGGGCCGTCGTCCGCTTCAGGAAAAGATAACGTTCGCAGTTGGAAACGACCAGGGAACGGATCGCTCTGCCCCTCACGGAAAACGAACGCGCGAACGGCGGTCTTTCCGCAATCCGAATAATTGTGGCATCGCAAGCATTCCGAACGATACCACGTCGATAGCGGAAGCCGGAAGACTACCGGTATCGCCGCTTTGTCCTCATTCCCCGAGCGGGTATCGGCAGCAGCCTGACGCCAGCAGATAGCAGCGCGCCCTCCCCGACAGAACGGTCCGCTGCCTCGCGGAAACAGAAGGCCTGAGAGGCTACGCCTCGGATCGCCGAATTCGGCGTTTCGGACGCGTTTCGGTCCGCAACAACCTGCGGATTCGCCTCGAGCACGATTGCGGAGGCCGATTCATCCGAATCCCGACCGAAAATCCCTATGCGGGAAAAAGCTGTGTTTCAATTTCCAGAGGGAATCGGCGCATAAAAAATTCGATATCATGGCTGACGCCCGGGCAATATTGCATCATATTTGCTTCCGGTCAGATCAACAAAACAAAAATTTATCTGACCATGAAGAAAATTGCCTTTACCGTTATCGCCCTGCTCGGATTGGGCACGGCATCGTTTGCTCAGAACTCGAATAACGGCGTTCGCCCCACGACGAACCGAAGTCAGGACCTTCCCCGAAACAGAGTGCTCGCCGACAACGGCGTAGACTCGCCTTTCCTGCGCCGCTTCGGCTTCGGCGTCAAAGTCGGCCTGAACGTGTCGAGCATGAGCGATTTGGACGATTCGAACTCGAAACCGGGCTTCACGGCCGGCGTATTCGCGGATTATCGGTTCAACGACTGGTTCGCCCTGTCGGCCGACCTGCTTTACTCGCGCGAGGGAACGACGATCAAGAGCGACGGCTACAAGCCGAATTATCTGAACATCCCTATTCTGGCCAACTTCTACGTGCTGGACAAGCTGGCGTTCAAAGTGGGCGTGCAGCCCGGCATCTTCCTGTCGGCCAAAAATAAGGACAACTCGAGCGGCAACGACGAAACCGTGTCCGTCAGCGACTTGTACAAGGGCATGGACTTCTCGTTCCCGGTCGGCGTAAGCTATGAATTCTTCAATCGGCTGATCGTCGAGGCACGCTACACGATCGGCGCGGCCAAAGTGCTCGACTCGGGAAAATTCGACGAGGCATACGATGTCGCCCCCAAGTCGCGGAACAATTATTTCACGATCTCGGCCGGCTACCGTTTCTAAGCGAATCGGCATAAAAGGCCGGAGCTCCTCATCTGCCGGAGCTTCGGCCTTTTGTACGGTGGTGCGTACAGAAAAACGCCCCTATTCCGGCAGCTCTCTTCCGGAGCGCTGCCGCTCAGGCCGGAACGCCGTCCGGCTGTCTGAAAAACAGAGGGAGGCGGCTACACGCACTTCCTGCTTTGCTCGCGGATCAGCCACCGCAGGTCGTCGACGGTAAACCCGTCGAGCGAACCCGTAACGACCGTCGCCTCGCGCAACGGACCGGGATCGCCGACGCCTACGCTCCGCATTCCGGCTTTCAGCGCCGCCTCGATACCGGCCGCTTCGCAGTCGAAAACGACGCACTCCGAAGGATCGGCCCCGAGCAGCGCCGCTTGTTGCAAAAGAGGTTCCGGATCGGACTTGGCATGCGAGACGAGGCTCCCGTCGAGCACGCAGTCGAACAGGGAACGGAGGCCCGTTCGCTCGAGAATCGCCGGCGCATCGCGACCGATCGAGCCGAGTCCGACGGAAATCCCCTCGCGTCGGAGCCCTTCGAGCAGGGAAACCGCACCGGGCAGCACATCGGCTCCGGTCATCCGCTCGACGTATTCCCTGTACCAAGCGGCTTGACAGGAGGCCATTCTTACTTTTTGTCCGGCATCGAAGCGGTCTGTCAGGCCACCCGCCCGCAGTAGGATTCCGAGCGCCTCGAAACGGCTGACGCCACGAAGCGACTCGTTCTGCAACTCCGTAAACTCGAATCCGAGTTCGGCGGCCAGCCTTTTCCATGCGAGGAAACGACAGCGGACCGTATCGACGATCACGCCGTCCAGACTGAACAAACAGGCTTTTAT
>CABUJP010000065.1:0-13727 GCA_902491835.1 uncultured Alistipes sp.
GGGCAAGAAGAAGGCGGACGAGATTCGGAAGAAGAAGCGTTTCGAGCTGATTCCCTGTATCCGCGAGGGGAAAATATTGATTTCTTCCGGCTTCAAGAGCACCCGGGCGTACAGCATGCTGCTCGACTCGCTTTCCCGCACGGCCGAGGTATACGTTTCGTCGCGCAATAGTTTCGAGTTGATCGGCGCGCTGGGCGACGGCCGATACGACTATCTGATCTGCGAAATGAGCGAGGCGCAGCTCGGGTGCGCGTTTCAGAAGAACGTCGCGCAAATTTACCGGTTTGCCGAGCCGGTGGCGCTCAGCGCCGTCGTATCGCCGCAGGATACTTCGCTGCGGAGCGATTTCGAGGCATGGCTCTCGCATTTCCGCAACAGCGGGGAGTATGCGATGCTCAACTATCTTTATTTCGAGAAAGGGATCGTCCGTCAGATGCTGGGGCGCGGTCTGAGCGCCGCCCGGGGCGGAGGAATATCCGTGTACGACGAGCTTTTCAAGGAGGTGTGCGAGCGGGAGGGATACGACTGGCGCCTGATGTCCGCCATCGCTTACAGCGAATCCCGATTCAACCCGATGCTCGTCTCGAGCAAGGGAGCCTGCGGGCTGATGCAGGTAATGCCCCGCGTCGCCCGTCAGCTCGGCTTCAAGGGCAGCGTGATGGACCCTGCCAGCAATATCCTGCTGGCGGCCAAGGTGCTCGGCAAGATCGAGAAGTCGCTCGACTTCGGCCCTTCCGCTTCGGAAATGGACCGCCTTCGGATCGTACTGGCATGCTATAACGGCGGAATCGGTCACGTGATCGACGCTCGGAATCTCGCCCGGAAGTACGGGGGCGATCCCGACTCGTGGGCCGATGTCTCGCATTACCTGACGCTGAAGTCCGACCCGGCCTATGCCGAGGACGAGATCGTCCGTCACGGGCGGTTCGTCGGGCGCCAAACGCTGGCTTTCGTCGACGGCGTGATCGATCGCTATAAGACTTATTGCTCGAGTGTCGGACGATAAGGGTGTCCGGCTGTGGATATGAAGAGCGCTGTGCCCGGTGGCGGGTGCGGCGCTCTTGCGTTACGCATGGAGAGAGTCTCCGTACGGACAGAGGACGGAATCCTTTCCCCGATACGGGCGGCAGGGGACGTTCGGCGCTGTTCGCCTCGTCCGCCTTGTTTCGGCCGTATGTCTGCGTGTCGGGTTTCGGAGTCTCGGGGGCTTGGGCCTACTCCTTCGTCTTTCCCGTTCCGTAGACGTACCAGTAAAGCCCCCCGACGAAGACGGCTCCTCCCGCGATGTTACCGAGCGTGGCCGGAATCAGGTTCCTCCCGATGAATTCGCCCCAGCCGACTTCGGCTCCCTGCATCATGCCCAGCGGAATGAAAAACATGTTGGCGATGCTGTGCTCGTAGCCGATCGCAACGAAGCACATGACCGGGAACCACAGTCCGAGAATCTTGCCGGCCGTACCGCGCGAGCTCATGCCGAGCCACACGGCCAGGCATACGAGCCAGTTCGCGCCTATGCCCTTCAGCAGCACGACGTGCCAGGGCATGGATACCTTGGCCAGAGCTATGCCCCGGATCGCTTCGTTCCACGGCTCCGAGGCCGCGACTCCGGTCAGGTGGACGAGAAAGTAGGCGAACAGCAGCGCGCCGGCGAAATTGCCGAGATAGACGAGCGTCCAGTTGCGTGCGACGGCTTTCCACGAATACCGGCGGCCGAGCGCTCCCGGAATCAGGACGGCGTTGTTGCCCGTGAACAGCTCCGCTCCGGCCAGAACGACCAGAATCAGCCCGAGCGGAAACATGGCGCCCGAGAGCAGCCTTTGCAGGCCCGGATTGCCGGCGGCCGCTTGTGCGAAGCCGTAGCCGACGAGCAGCGACAGCGTGCCGCCCATGGCGATATAGGCCCCGGCCAGCGCGGCCAGTGCGAGCGTTTTGCGCGTTCCGAGCTGCGTTTTGGTCAGGGCGGCCTGTTCGGCGGCGGCCAGTATTTCGGCAGAGGACAGGGTTTCTTTCATGACGAGGGTCGGTTGTGAGGCGCGGGTCCGATGCCCGCCATACAAAGGTAGTCGTTCGGGACCTTCGGCGAGCCGTTCCGGCCCGGCAGTTATCAACAACTTGCCCTCAAAAGCGGTCGCTCGGCGGGTGGCGCGTCGTGCGGTCCCGGCGGAACGTTTCCCGGCAGCCGGGACCGTACGGCAGCCCGATTGGCCGCGAAATGTCTGTCCGAGAAGAAAAAAGACGATCCGCGTTTTGTTAAATCGACAAAAAGAACTATTTTTGCACCCTGCTTACGCTATCGTAGGTTGTGTATAACTTTAAACCTTTTCAAAAATGCCTGTAAAAATCAGATTAGCACGTCGCGGTAAGAAAGGCTACCCTTTCTACCATATCGTCGTTGCAGACAGCAGGGCGCCACGAGATGGTAAGTTCATCGAGAACATCGGGTCGTATAACCCGAACACCAATCCTGCCACAATCAACCTGGACTTCGAGAAAGCCCTGGACTGGTTGCAGAAAGGCGCTCAACCTACCGACACCTGTCGGGCCATCCTTTCCTACAAAGGAGTGCTGATGAAGAAACACCTGCTCGGCGGGGTAAGCAAGGGCGCTTTCACGCAGGAAGTCGCCGAGGCGAAGTTCGCCCAGTGGCTCGAGCAGAAGGCCGGCAAGATTTCCGCCAAGGAGTCGAAGCTTTCGAGCGACAAGGCCGCTGCCGCCAAGGCCCGTCTGGAGGAAGAGAAGAAAGTGAAGGAGGCCAAGGAGAAGGCTCTCGAGGCCAAGCGTGCCGAAGCCGCTGCCGCGCAGGCTGCCGCCGAGGCTGAGGCCGCCGCCGAGGAGGCCGCTTCGCAGGAGTCCCCCGCTGCGGAAGCACCTGCCGCTGAGGAGCCCGCCGCCGAGGCTTAGTCCGACCGAGGCCATGTCGGGAAATGCCAGCGTAGCCGTCGCCCGCGTGTCGAAGTCCTTCGGCTCGGAAGGGGAGTTGCTGGTAAGCCTGTTCGATACGTTTCCCGACGATTTTGATTTGAGGGAACCGCTGTTCGTCGAGATCGACCGACTGGCGGTCCCTCTTTTTTGCGACCGTTTCGAGCGTCGCGGGCGCAGCGGAGCGCTGGTCGTCTTCGCCGATTTTTACAGCGAGCGCCGCACGGCCGAGCTGATCGGCCGGGAGCTTTTCCTATGCGGCGAACAGCCTGCGGACGGCGAGGAGCCGCCCGGCGACGGGCTCGTCTATCTGGAGGACCTCGTGGGGCTCGAGGCTTCGGTCGGCGATACGTACGGCGGAGTCATCGAAGAGTTCATCGACGGCGAGAATCCGCTGTTCCTGCTCCGGATCGACGGACGGGAAATCTACGTGCCGGCCGTGGACGAGTTTATCGTCGAGACCGATTTGGAAAACGGCGTGATCCGTTTCGACCTGCCCGACGGGCTGATCGACCTGAACGACTGACCGTTTTTTGCCGTTTTGCGTTTCTCGGCCCGGAAGCGTGTCGTTGCAGCGCGCGCGTGCGATGTCTTATTTGTCAGTCTGAGATCGGAGTTTTGGGATACCTCCCTTGGTTTTTTAGGGTTTGCATCTTTAAAATATGAATAATTTGGAGAGGGACCCCTTCCTCGGATACCTCGTGCCGTTTTTTTTGCGGATAAAAAGAGCTATGAATTGGACGAATAGCCTTATCCTGGAATATTTTTTTAGATAAAAAATTAACAATTCCGTAAATTATTACTACCTTGCGCAGGATCGCAGAATATGTTGATTGATAATTTGTTAGGAAAACGTCTCGGAATGTGATAAATATTCTGTGATGTGGGCGTTATTGCTGTCGAATCGTAATGGTTGACGGGATTTTTCGGTCGGAATATAATCGTCGCCGGATTTACGGCAGGAATGTCCGTGCCGGAAAAAAGCGGTGACAGGAGAGGGGATGCTATCCTGGGGAAAGAGGCCCGGGAAAAATTTGGAAGAAAATACTATTGGTTCTAAACAATTAATTTATGAAAAAATCTTTACTGTTATTAATCGTTTTTAGTTTTAGCTTCTGTGCCCTTTGGGCCCAGACTAAGATTAGCGGTATCGTGACCGACGCGGGGAGCGGGGCGCCCATAGGCTATGCCACCGTCGCCGTGAAGGGAACGGCGGTCGGCGTCACGACCGATGCGAAAGGCGCATATACGATTCCCATTCCGAAAGGAACGCAGAACGCTACGCTGGTGTTCAGTTTCGTCGGCTACGATCCGCAGGAGGTCGTCGTGGGCAATCGCACGAAAATCGACATAGCGTTAAAGAGTTCATCCGTAGATATTGACGAGGTCGTCGTTACCGGTTATCAGAATCTCAAGAAGCAGACCTTTACCGGTTCGTCGGTCAAGCTGAACGCGTCCGATCTGAACGTGGCCGGTACGTCGGACATCAGCCGCATGCTGGAAGGCAAGGCGGCCGGCGTATCGGTGCAGAATGTGTCGGGCACGTTCGGTGCCGCGCCCAAGGTGCGTATCCGCGGCGTCGCGTCGATCACCGGCGACAACAAGCCGCTGTGGGTCGTCGACGGCGTGGTGCTGGAGGATATGGTGAACGTGTCGAACGACCAGCTCTCGAGCGGCGACCCGACGACGCTGCTGGGCTCTTCGGTGGCCGGTATCAATGCCGAGGACATCGAGACGTTCGACATTCTGAAGGATGCCGCCGCTACGGCCATGTACGGCGCCCGCGCGATGAACGGCGTGATCGTCATCACGACCAAGCGGGGCAAGAGTACGCAGCTCGGCGAGCCGATCGTTCGCTACCACGGCGACTTCACGATCCGCACGAAGCCCTCGTACGATCAGTACAATATCATGAACTCGTTCGACCAGATGTCCGTCAATGCCGAAATGGAACGCAAGGGGTTGCTCACCTCGCAGATCGTCAATCAGTCTTCGTCCGGTATGTACGGCATCATGTGGAATCTGATCCATTCTTATGAAGAATCGAAAGGCCAGTTCGGTTTGGAAAATACGAAAGATGCCCGTGCCGCATTCCTCTATAAGTACGCTTTCGCCAATACGGACTGGTTCGACCTGCTGTTCCGCAATTCGCTGATCCAGAACCACAGCGTCAGCATCTCGGCCGGTACGGAGAAGTCGAAGACCTATGCTTCGGTGGGCTTCATGAACGATGCGGGCTGGACGGTGGCCAACGAT
Source organism: uncultured Alistipes sp. (assembly GCA_902491835.1). Lineage (GTDB taxonomy): Bacteria > Bacteroidota > Bacteroidia > Bacteroidales > Rikenellaceae > Alistipes_A. The sequence goes on from CABUJP010000065.1 coordinate 5,176, forward strand.
AAGGTGGACCGCTACACGATGTCGTTCCGCAACGACTACACGATCAGCAAGAAGGTTTCGACCGCCTTCGCCGTCAACGGAATGTACCGCAGTCAGGATACTCCCGGTACGTTCGGCCGTCAGGCCGACGTCGTGACCGGCGAGTACAACCGCGATTTCGATATCAACCCGTTCAGCTATGCTCTCAACACGAGCCGCGCGCTGCGTCCTTACGACGAGAACGGCAACCTGGAGTACACGACGCTGAACTACGCTCCGTTCAATATCTTCGACGAGCTGAAGTACAACCGCATCCACATCGACGTAGCCGACCTGAGGTTGCAGGGCGAGCTGAACTATCAGATCATCAAGGGGCTGAAGTATAGCTTCATCGGAGCTTTGCGCTACGTGAAGACCGATACCGAGCACCGGGTGCACGAGAAGTCCAACGCGGCCAATGCTTATCGGGCCGCCGGCAACTCGACGATCCGCGAAATGAATCCTTACCTGTACCGCGACCCGAACGATCCGTCGGCCGAGCCGGTGGTCGTGTTGCCCTACGGCGGTTTCTACAACCGCGACGAAATGTCGATGAGGGCCTATGACGTGCGTAACTCGCTTTCGTACAACAAGGTGTTCGACAACGGCGTCCGGACGCAGGAGCTCAATGTGCTGGGCGGCGTGCAGGCCAAGTTCGCCGACCGCCACTTCAACTCGAACAGCGGATACGGCTATCAGTACGATTACGGCGGAGTGGTATCGATCGATCCGAAGCTGTTCGAGATGCTGATCGCCCGCCAGTTCCCCTATTACAGCATGACGCAGACATACGACCGTCAGGCCGCCTTTTATGCGAATGCCGACTATACCTACGACCGTCGCTATTCGGTTTCGGCGACGTTCCGCTACGACGGAAACAACGGTCTGGGCAGTTCGAGCTCGGCCCGCTGGCTGCCTACGTGGAACCTGGGTGCCCGCTGGAACATCGCTAACGAGAAGTTCATGGAGAACGCCGAGAAGGTGGACGTGATGGGCCTGCGCCTGAGCTACGGTCTGTCGGCCAATACGGGTCTGGCGACCAACTCGAGCGTCGTGTACCGTTACAACGAGGTGTACCGCCCGGGAAATACCGAGAACGGCATGGTGATCGAGGAGCTCGAGAACAAGGACCTGACGTGGGAGAAGAACTACCAGTTCAACGTCGGCTACGACCTGACGATGTTCGACGGCCGACTGAACTTCAGCTTGGACTACTATAACCGTCAGAGCTTCGACCTGATTAACCTGATCAAGGTGTCGGGTATCGGCGGTAACATGTGGAAATACGCCAACTACTGCGACCTGAGCGCTTACGGCTTCGACGTGACGCTGGGCGGTACGATCATCCGGACCAAGGACTGGAGCTGGACGGCCAACCTGACCTTCGGATACTCGCACAACGAGATCAAGAACGCGAAGAACGAGCCTCAGGTTTGGGATCTGGTCCGTCAGGAGGGCGGTAACAAGAACGGCTATCCGGTGCACAGCCTCTTCTCGATTCCGTTCGCCGGGCTCGATCCCGAAAGCGGTATCCCGATGTTCTACGACCAGGACGGCAATCTGACGACCGATATTTATATGCAGGGTACCGAGACCGATTTCCTGAAGTACGAGGGTACGGTCGATCCGAAGTACACCGGCGGTTTGAATACCACGGTCCGGTGGAAGAACCTGTCGATGAACCTGTTCTTCAGCTTCGCCGCAGGCAACGTGGTTCGTCTCGACCCGGTTTTCAGTGATACGTACAGCGACATCAACGCGCTTCCGAACGACTTCAAGAACCGTTGGGTAATGAGTGGCGATGAGAAGTATACGAACATTCCGGCGATCACCGACCTGCAGACCGCGTCGATAGAACTGGGCAACGCCTATCCGTATAACAACTACAACTACTCGGACGTCCGGGTGGCCAAGGGCGATTTCATCCGCCTGAAGTCCATCTCGTTCGCTTACGACGTGCCGTCGAGCTGGATCCGCAAGAGCCATTTCTTCAAGAGCGCCTCGATCCGCGTGACGGGCAAGGATCTTTGGCTGCTCTACTCCGACAAGAAGCTGCACGGTCAGGACCCCGAGTTCTACAACTCGGGCGGCGTGGCCATGCCTATTCAGCCTCAAGTCGTGTTCTCGCTCGATCTCGGGTTCTGACCCCCGAATGGAATTATTAATATAGAATAAAAAAGAACCATATATGAAAAGGATTTTCAAACTCGCTTCGATTTTGGGTCTGGGTGGACTCGTCGCCGGTTGCAACAGTTTCCTCGACAAGGAGCCGGACAATCGCGCGTCGATCGACAACCTGGACAAAGTGAGCGCCCTGCTTGTCTCGGCCTATCCCAGTCGGACGAATATGTCGCTGCTCGATCCGCGTTGCGACTATATCGTCGACATGGGCGCAACGCTCGACGGCTCGCAGCCTGCCGCTACGTTCGACTTCGTCGTCAGCGGCTTCATGTGGGACGAGTACACCCGTACGGAATCGAGCAACGACACCTACGAGCAATATTGGACGTCCGTTTACGAGGCCATTTCGGCAGCCAACCATGCGCTGGCGGCTATCGAGACGCTTCCTACCTCCGAGCAGGCGAACGCAGGCAAGCAGCGCGCCGAGGCCCTGATGACCCGGGCATACAATCACTTCACGCTGCTGACGATGTATGCCAACATGTTCGACTCGAAGTTCGCGGACGTGAACACCAATATGAATCCGGGCGTTCCGTACGTGACCGAGCCCGAGGACGTCGTGATCAAGTATTACGACCGGGGCACGGTGGCCGGCACGCTGGAGAAGATCAAGACCGATTTCAATCTGGCCATCCGGGATATCGGCGGGAGCGCCGACTACGCTCAGCCCAAGTATCACTTTACCCTGGATGCGGCCAACGCGTTCGGGGCCCGTATGGCGCTCTATACGGGCGACTACGGGGCGGTGATCGCCTATGCCAATGCGCTCGGACTGCCTACGGCCTCGAAACTGAACGAAATGACCGAGGGGGGAGAGCCGGTCAAGAATGACGACGGGACTCCCGTGCTGTACGTGGCCGAGGACGATGTGGCCAACATGTATTGCCTGAACAATATGAACGACTGGAACTCGATCGCTACCACAGGCTCTGCCGACGGCATGCGGATGGCTTTCTCGGGAACCAGCGCGCCGGGCAATCTGCTGATTTCCGAATGCGTGACCGTCATCGTGCGCGGAACCGCGGGTACGGCTTACGCGCGTCACGGCGTCAACCGGGAGACGATGATCGAGATGCTGTACGGCTCGCCGACGGGAGTCTACCTGAACCAGCCTGCATTCAGCTATTCGGGCGACGATACGTTCATTATCCCCAAGTTCTACGAGGACTTCAAGATGGATAACGTGCAGGCTCAGACGGGGCTTCCGTATGCGAAAATTCCGCTGCTCCGCCGCGAGGAAGTGCTTCTGGCCCGTGCCGAGGCGTTCGCCCTGACAGGCCGCTATCAGGATGCGCTGAACGACCTGAATATCTGGACGGCCCTTCGCGCCGATGCGACGGAGTATGTGTACGGAAAGCACGTCGTCTACAAGGATCTGCTGCTTTCGCATTACAGCGCGGAACTGGCCGACGAGGACCATTTCATCAACAGCCGCTACAATGCGTCCAAGTTCACCGCTACCGGCGACGAGTTGCGCTTCCAGAAGGCGTTGATACTCGCCATCCTGGATGCCCGGAAACTGGAGTTCCTGCGCGAAGGCGTCCGCCATTTCGATATTCTGCGCTGGTTCATACCGGTTTATCATGCGACGGCCGACGGGCAGCGTAGCGAACTGACTCCGGAGGACGACCGCCGGGTGATTCAGCTGCCTCAGGTGGTTTCGCTGTCGGGAGTCGAGCAGAATCCGTGGAGCAACGTAGGTGCATGGTATTAAACAATCAATGAAAACAGATCGTTTTATGAAAAATATGAGAATAGCATTGTTGCTGATGGCCGTCGGTCTGATGTCCGTCTCCTGCGAGGAGGAGAAGCTGGATACTTCCATGAGGATTCCGGGCTTGGGCGGCGAGGAATACATTCCCAACGAAATCGACGAGTGGCTGTACGACAATTTTACGGCTCCGTACAATATCGAGGTGATCTATCGCTGGGACGCGTCGCAGGTGCAGTCGTCGTGGCTTCGCCCGATCGTTCCGGTCGAGGAGGATTCCGTCGTGACGTTCATGACGGCGATCCGGGACGTATGGTTCGAGCCCTACAAGCGGGCCGTGGGCGACGTGTTCCTGAAAAAGATGACGCCCAAGCAGGTGGTGCTGGGCGGTAGCGGCGAGTATCAGTTCGGCGCCATCAAGCTCGGTCAGGCCGAGGGTGGTCTGAAGATTCTGTTGCTGAACGTCAATAATTTCGATCGTAGCACGGATATTTCCGATCCGGAGCAGGAAACGTCGCCCGAGGGAGCCAATTGCGTCCGCCAGTTCCTGCATACGATCGAGCACGAGTTCGCCCATATCCTGCACCAGACGACAATGTTCGACAAGACGTACGAGTCGATCAGCGCCGGCAAGTACAATCCGACGGGCTGGACCGACATAGGGTACGAGGAAGCGCAGTCGCTGGGCTTCATCACGCCCTATGCCATGTCGGGCAAGGACGAGGACTTCGTCGAGATGATCTCGGTCATCATGGTGTACGGCCGGGAGTGGTATGACGATATGGTGCAGAGGACCTGCTTCCAGAACGGCAAGCTGGTCAATGAGACGGCCTACGACGCTTTCACCCGGAAAGAGGCGATCGTCGTCGATTACCTGAAGAACGTCTGGGGAATCAAGTTCTATGATGACGCCGAGGGAGAGGGCATCGTTACCTATGTGCAGGATGCGATCAACAAGCAACTCGGCAAGTAGGGAACCTTACGGACAATTTAAATGAAATCGAATATGAAAAGAATTATATATCTGTTGATTCCGGGATTGATTGCCTTGACCGTGCTCTCCTGCAAGAGGGATTACGACGACGATTACATGGGCAGTGTCGACGAGCGGCTGGATGCGGCGCTGACCGCATACCAGAACGAGCTGACGTCGGCCGAGCACGGGTGGATGGCCAATATTTCCACCAGCGAGGGCATTTACCGTTTCTGGATGAAGTTTTACGTCAACAACGGCGAGGTGATGAACGACCTGAAGGGAAATCGGGTCACGATGATCACCGACAACATGAATTACGACTATAGCGGGGTGAACGGAGGAACGGTGGTTCCCGGAACCTCTTCCTTCCGTCTGAAGGCGTTGCAGCGTCCTACGCTGATATTCGACACGTACAGCTATCTGGCCGTGCTCTGCGATCCGGACGACAGTGTCAGTCACGGATCGGGCAATCAGGGACTCCAGACCGACTTCGAGTACGAGATCGCCTCGTATGAGGACAGCGTTTTCACGCTGCGCGGACGTACGCACCGCGCCAACGCGACGCTGGTCAAGGCGACCGCAGCGGAGGAGCAGGCTGCCCACCAGGCGGGTATGGTGAAGTCGATCGAGGCGCTGTCGAAATTCATCTCTTCCCAGAATTACTCCTACATCGAGACCCAGAAGTACGGGCCTGTGCTGTTCAATTTCAATCTGCGCTCGATGAGTACGTCCTACGAGGCCGCCGACGGGAAATCGCTGGTTCATTCCGACGTGACGGACTCCTATGTCGATTTCGATCAGAACATCATTCTGCCCGAGCCGATCGAGGTGGCCGATCAGGTAGTCGTTACCCGCTTGAACTGGAATCCCAGAACCTCGAAATACGAAGTCGTGCTGGCCGACGGTTCGACGACTCCGCTTCTCAATGCTAATTTTTCTCCTATTCCTCTGTCGGTGTGGATCGGGCCTGAGTACAATCGGGAATACAACATGACCGGTATTCCGATCAGTTGGATCGACATAATTTACTCGGACTATCCTTTGGTGGGACAATATCTTACCCTTTATGCCGAACAGCTGATGGACTTCGGGCTGGAACTGGTTCAGGTGAACCTGTATTTCCGCCAGAAATCGGACGGAAGCATGTACATGGAGCTGATGTCGTTGTTCTATCTTCCCGACAATAGCCTGTACGGCGCCAGCTACAACTTCGACATGGCCATGCCCGAGCCCGGCGTACTGAGGTTGGGTAACTATACCTGCCCGTTCGACGCCAACGGCTTTAACACGACTTTCTTGGAAGCCGGCGCCGGCAAGGAATTGCTCGATGCACTGGCAGGCCAAACCTACGAAATGGACTGGCTCGGTACGTTGAGTTCCACATCCGGCGAGAAAATTCCGATAATTTACTGGCAATGCAAGTCGAATCCCTCGCTCATTGTTGTGGGTTATCCTGATACGGATAATATATAATAGGCGTTTTTCGCTTGCGCGAGGGCAGTCTGACCGGACTGCCCTCGCTTTTTCTTGTGTCCGGTGTGATAACGCGGGTTTTCGGAATACGGGGATTTCGGCCGGCATTTGCGGGGTACAGAATGATTCGCCGGACCCAGGCTCCTTGAAAAGAGCGAGATTCTTTCTTGCTTTTCTTTCGGGGCGGCTCGCTTCCCGTTTATTCTGCCCGTTGGAAATGATATGCGTGAAGTTGTTACGGATCGTTTCCCGAGAATATCCTGTTCGCTGGTCACTCGGAAAAAACGTCTACGAATGCCGGGATACGCTACGTTTTCTCACAGGCGCCGCTTCGATGAGTCTCGGTGCAGCGATAAGCGATGGCAGGTTCATGGACTCGATGCGGTGACCGGTCCGGGTTCGGTCGGTACCGGAAGCCGGCCGATCGTGAAATCCCGCATCCGGCGCAAAAATCGCCCCTGTACCGGATTCCCCGTTTCAGGGCGAAAGCCATGCGTGATCATCCGCACGACGGCTACAAGATTTGGGGAAACCTATCTATGGATCGGCGAATCTGCGTTTTAGAGGCGGATTCGTTCCCGTGACTGGAAATGACACATATGCGGAAACCGGAGCCGAAGTCCGAAAACAAATCGAGCCGAACGAAAAGACTCGCGAGGAACCGAAGCGGTCTGTGAAAAATGCCGCTAAGTTCCGGACTTTGCTTTTCCCGAGGAGAATTCTGCCTTCCCTGCCGGAGACGCATGGACGGTCGTATGGCCCGCATATTTCGTCTCCCTTAAAAAAATAAGGGCGGCCCGTCCGGACCGCCCTTTCGTGTTGTCATGAAGTCGTATCTTACTTCTCTCCGCCTTGTTTCAGCGCGGCATGCGCTGCTGCGAGACGCGCGATAGGCACGCGGAACGGAGAGCAGGAGACGTAGTTCAGTCCGGCATAGTGGCAGAACTCGACCGAGCTCGGCTCGCCGCCGTGCTCACCGCAGATGCCGCACTTGAGTTCGGGTTTCACGCCACGGCCCTTGAATACGGCCTCGCGCACGAGCTGGCCCACGCCGTCCTGATCGAGTACCTGGAACGGGTCGTGCTTCAGGATGCCCTTTTCGAGATAGACGGGCAGGAACTTGGCCACATCGTCGCGCGAGAAGCCGAGCGTCATCTGCGTCAGGTCGTTCGTACCGAACGAGAAGAATTCGGCCTCTTCGGCGATCTCGTTGGCCGTAACGGCTGCGCGCGGGATTTCGATCATTGTGCCGACCATGTAGTCGATCCGGTCGTTGCGCTCGGCGAATACGGCCTCGGCGGTATTCTTGATAACCTCCTTCTGGTTGCGGAGCTCCTTCACGTTGCCCACGAGCGGCACCATGATTTCGACGTGCACGTCGATGCCCTTGTTCTTGCGCGTATTCAGCGCAGCCTCGAGAATGGCGCGAGCCTGCATCTCGGTGATTTCGGGATAGGTGATTCCCAGACGGCAGCCGCGATGACCGAGCATCGGGTTCGCCTCGGCCAGCGATTCGACCTTGTTCTTGATCGTTTCGTAGGAAACGTTCAGGTCGGCGGCCAGCTCTTTCTGTTCCTTCTCGAAGTGAGGCACGAATTCGTGCAAAGGCGGATCGAGCAGGCGAACCGTCACGGGCAGGCCGTTCATCGCCTCGAACAGGCCCTCGAAGTCGCCCCGTTGGATCGGGAGCAGCTTGGCGAGCGCCTTGCGGCGTCCGGCCTCGTCGTCGGCGAGAATCATCTCGCGGACGGCCTTGATGCGGTCGCCTTCGAAGAACATGTGCTCGGTACGGCACAGGCCGATGCCCTGCGCGCCGAAGCGGAAGGCCGTTTTCGCGTCGCGCGGCGTGTCGGCGTTGGCGCGGACCTTCAGGTGTGCGTATTCGTCGGTCAGCTCCATCAGCTTGGCGAAGTCGCCGCTCACTTCGGCGTCCTTCGTGGCCACCTTGCCCTCGTAGATGATACCCGTCGAGCCGTCGAGCGAAATCCAGTCGCCTTCCTTGTAGGTCTTGTTGCCTACGGTGATCGTACGGGCCTTGTAGTCGATCTGCAGGTCGCCGGCGCCCGATACGCAGCATTTGCCCATGCCGCGTGCGACGACGGCCGCGTGCGACGTCATGCCGCCGCGTGCGGTCAGGATACCTGCCGCGTCGAGCATGCCCTTGAGGTCCTCAGGCGAAGTCTCGATGCGGAC
>CABUJP010000066.1:0-13422 GCA_902491835.1 uncultured Alistipes sp.
GCTACGGCCGCCCGCAAGGACTCGCAGGGCATCTGTTTCGTGGGCAAGGTCGATCTGCCCGTTTTCCTGCAGCAGCAGCTCGCAGCCAAGGACGGCGACATCGTCGAGATTCCGTCCGGATGGCCCGGCTATCGTCCGTTGCCTTCGGACGTTCCGCTCGGGCGGCTGGCCGAGCCTTTCCGCTACGAGCCTTCGGACGGCGCGCGCGTGGGACGTCACCGGGGCGCTCACTTCTTCACGATCGGACAGCGCAAGGGCCTGAATGTCGGGGGAAAACCCGAGCCCCTGTTCGTGATCGGAACGGACGTGGAGCGGAATATCCTGTACGTGGGACAGGGGCAGCGGCATCCGGGGCTGTATCGCCGGGCGCTGTTCATGCTGTCGGACGAGATGCACTGGGTGCGACCCGATCTGGCGCTGAAGGCCGGCGAAAGCCGTCGCTATCTGGTCCGTATCCGGTACCGTCAGCCGTTGCAGGGAGCCGTGCTGCACCGGACTGCGGAAGGAGGATTCGTCGTGTTCGACGAGCCACAGCGCGGCGTGACGGCCGGGCAGTTCGCGGCTTGGTACGACGGAGAGGAACTGATCGGGTCCGGAGTGATTCACCGGTAGAAGCGTACGGGAGAAAGCGACCGGTCGGGGAGCTTCCTTTTTGCCGAGATTGCGGGTCTTGTCGTCAGGAGCGCGCGGTTGTCGGTAGGGACCGCAGTCCGGCAGCGATGGTATGGGAAAGCCTCTCTGGCGGGGATGTGCGTGGAACACGGAATTTTCCGCGAACCCGGTAGCGATGCGAGATGTCGGTCGAGCGGCTTGTGCGGCAGAAATAAATGTATCGGCTTATCCGATCGGCTCCGGGAGAGAGAATCTTTCGGGGCCTTTTTAATATGGTTTTGCCGCTCTCCCCGGTCGCTCGTTCCCTGTGTCTTATTCTGTGCGGACAGTGGATTTGCCGTCTTTGCGGGTGCGACCGCGATTCCGGTACGATTTTTACGGCGGAGTCCGTGTCGTAAAACCGTTCGCTTATGGTCGAGAGTATCGTCGTGAAAATTCTGGTCGGCATGCTGGGCGTGCTGATCTTTCTGCGTATTTCGGGCAAGACGCAGATGGCCCAGCTGACGCCGCTCGATTCAGTCAATGCCTTCGTGCTCGGAGCGCTGGTCGGCGGGTCGATATACAGTCCGGAGATGTCGGTCTGGTATCTGGTGCTCGCGCTCGGCGTGTGGACCGTTTTCAACATGCTGATCCGTTTCCTGCTGCGCTTCAAACATCTGAGGCGCCTGATCAAGGGCGATACGGTGATGATCGTTCGGGACGGAAAGATCGACCTGAGGGAGTTCCGGCGCAACGGGCTCGAAATGGAGCAGTTCCGGACGATGCTGCGCGAGAACGGAATTTTCTCGATGCTCGAGGTCGACGATGTCCGTTTCGAAACGAACGGACGGCTGACGGTCTCGCGCCGCGGAGACCGCTCGCAGTCCTATCTGCTGGTGAACAACGGCGCTGTGCTGGAGAGCTCGCTCCGGAACGCAGGCAAGAGCGAGCAGTGGCTGAAGGAAAGTCTCGGTAAGTTGGGTTACGACGATCCCGGCGGCCTGTTCTGTGTCGAGTGGACTCCGTCGCAGGGATTTTACGTGACGCGGAAAAACGGCGACGCCGCTTCAGGCGATGCGGCCCGCGAGACGGTCGTCAGCAATTGAGTCTTGCCTTGCCGCCGGCTCTGCTTCCCGTTCTCGCCCGGCCTGGACGGAGAGGAAAGCAGCGACGATCCCGGTTCAGAGGCATATTCGTGGGTGCGGGCCTTGCCGGTCCTGTCGGCGAAATTTTTCGGGCGCACCGGAACCGAGGGTAGGTGAAAGCGCACGCGACGGTACGGCCGGAAAGAAGATGAAAAATCCATTCCGGCCTGCTGCGCCGTCGCTCGCCCGGATCGCATGTTTTTCAGCCCAAAAGGGGACGTCGGGATTGCTGTGCGGTCGATTCGGGATGTTTCCTTGCCCGGCCTGCGGTTGGCAATTATATGTTTCCATGTACCAAACATGTTCGCATCCGGAATTTCTATCGTCTGTTGAGCCGCACAGAAATAAAAAAAACGCGGCTAACACATGGCTCAATCGCCGCAAAAGCGATTAGCCGCAACCCATGGCCTCGGCTTGCGCATCCGATTAGGCTGCTACCAATAAAGTCTCCGTCGAAAGTGATTTCATTCGGGGAAACCGGAAACATCGGGAACTCGAAAACCGGTACGGTAAAGTATAGAATCGGGCGCGGTTTTTATCCTTGTCGGCGTCGCGTCCGTAGTTCGGCCTGCCGGATTCGTTTCGGTTCCGGCTCGATCTGTCGCCCGGCATGGCCGGTTCCGTTGCGGCGCGGAGCATCGGCGCGCGGCCTTTTTGATTGCGAGAGGCGTTCCCGGAATGAAAACGCCTCTCGCGGTAGATTCGGCCTGCGGACTATTTTCCTCCGCCCATCAGGTAGGCTTTGATGAACTCGTTCAGGTCGCCGTCCAGCACGGCCTGCGTGTCGGAAGTCTCGTAGCCGGTGCGGTGGTCCTTGACGAGCTTGTAGGGGTGGAGCGTGTAGCTGCGTATCTGCGAACCCCATTCGATCTTCTTTTTTTGGCCCTCCAGCTCGTTCTGTAGCTCCATGCGCTTCTCGAGCTCGCGCTGGTAGAGTTTCGACCGAAGGATACGCAGCGCGTTCTCTTTGTTCATGATCTGCGAGCGCGTCTCCGTATTTTCGACGACGATGCCCGAGGGCAGGTGACGGAGCCGCACGCCGGTCTCGACCTTGTTGACATTCTGTCCGCCCTTGCCGCCGCTGCGGTAGGTGTCCCACTCGATGTCGGCGGGGTTCACGACGATTTCGATCGTGTCGTCCACCGCCGGCGAGACGAATACCGAGGCGAACGTCGTCTGCCGCTTGTTGTTCGCGTTGAACGGCGACAGGCGCACGAGCCGGTGCACGCCGTTCTCGCTCTTGAGATAGCCGTAGGCGAACTCGCCCACGAACTCGACGGTAGCCGACTTGACGCCGACCTCGTCGCCTTCCTGCAGGTCGGCGATGCGTACCTGATAGCCGTTCGCCTCGCCCCAGCGCATGTACATACGCAACAGCATCGAGGCCCAGTCGAGGCTTTCGGTGCCGCCGGCTCCGGAGTTGATCTCCATGATCGCGCCCAAATGGTCCTCCTCGCCGCCGAGCATGTTGCGCATTTCGAGCGCTTCGATCATGCCGAGCGTCTTGCGGTACTGCTCGTCGAGTTCGTCCGCCGACGCGAGTCCCTCCCTGACGAAATCGGGCATCAGCTGCAGATCGTCGGCCGACTTCGTGATTTCGTCGTAGGCCGTGATCCAGTACTTGATCGACGCGACCTTTTTCAGTTGCTTTTCGGCCCGCTCGCGGTCGTCCCAGAAATCGGGCGCCTGCGTTTTGGATTCTTCTTCTTCCAGTTCGATACGTCGGCTGGCGACGTCAAAGATGCCTCCCCAGCGAATCCAGTCGCCTTACAATCTCTTTAATTTGGTCCGTGGTAATCATTTTTTTCGCTATTTGGTTCGTAATCGTTCAAACGGGCTTTCGGTTCTCCGGCTCGCAGGCGGCTCGTCCGGCCGTCCCTGAGCGGGTTTTCCGGCTGTGTCCCGCCCGGAGCTTTCGGGCTCGGCGCGGCCGTTTCGCGAGTTGCTTCTCCCCCGGCCGCTCTGTCCTGCCGGGAACCGAATGCAATTTACAATAAATTCTTGCAGCGGCGAAATTTCAGCCGTAAATTTTTCCGCCGGCCTGCATGCCTGTCGGTTTGCCGAGGAAGTCGGGGCCCTCGGTGGTCGGCCGCAGGAAGGTCACGTAAATCATTCTCAGCCAGGTAAACGTAAAGCAGTAGATGTTCAGTTGCACGGTGTCGCACAGAAAGCGCATGACGGGCGGCGGGCAGATCAGATCGACCGGGACGAGCACCAGCAGCACGAAGTTGGCCCAGAACAGCGTCCGGTCGAGCCAGCCTTTGCGGGCTTGTACCCAGTACCACATCAGGTAGCCTGCCAGCGCGATCACGTAAGTGTGCTTCTCGGTCGATAGGCTGAACAGGATAACCCAGCCCATCAGGATGCCGAGCGATCCGAGCCGGAAGCCGAACCGGCCGAATTTACGGTAGTTGAGCACGAACAGCACGGCCAGCGCCAAGATCGATCCGATCTGGACCTGCGTCATGACCGGAGTCAGCAGGTCGTGGATCGGGTAGAGGTTGAAGACGGCGTAGAACTGAAACTGGTCGACGTGGCCGGACAATACTTCGGCCCACCGCTCGTAATGGGGCATCAGTCCGTCGAAACCGAGATTCACCGCGGGCAGGACCAGCAGGACGGCGGCCAAAGCGACCGTAAAGCCCAGATTGCGCCAGAACTTCGGATAGCAGAGCAACAGGGCCAGCTCGAAAATTCCGTATATTTTGCAGAAGCCCGACACGAGAATCAGCAGAATGGCCGGGTAGGGCTTGCCCCGCTCGAGCAGCGAGAATGCGAACAGGAACAGATAGGCTACCACCGGATTGAACTGGATCGACATTTGCGTCGTGGCCAGAATCAGCGCCGTGTAGAGGTAGGTCTTGCATTTCTGGACTTCGGTTATCCTGGGCACGGAGAAGATCGCGTAGAAGAACAGCGTGAAGTTCATCAGGTTCCATACGAACGGCCCGACGGTCGAGCCCATGTAGGCGAACGGCGCGAACAGGATTGAGAACAGCGGGCCGTACAGGAAGTCGTAGGGCTTGCCGTAGGGAGATTCGCCGCTCCAGAAATCGATCGTCGACTGCTGGAATGTGAAGAAGTTGTGTTGCTTGCCGTGCGCCACTTCGAGCAGGGTCAGCACGAAAGTCAGGACGAATCCGATGACGAAGAGGTTTCTTCGGTTCAGAAAAAAGCGGCCGATCCGGCCGGCGAGTGCGTTCATATTCGATGTATTTGGGTATTCGGTCGTGTTATCCGGCCACCGAGCAGGGGATGCCGAGGCGCTCGACCCGTTCGGCGATCCGGCGGAGTTCCTCGACGGGCACTTTGTGCAGGTCGTCGGCCGGAGTGTCGCGGTCGATCGTGTAAACCATCACGCTGTGGGGACCGATCTCCTCGATCAGCGAGAGCCAAGCCGACACCTCCCGCTCGGTCGTGTTGTCTACCTGCCGCCCTTCGAGCGTGCCGCGCAGGAACATCGTCTGCACGATCAGCCTGCCCTCGAAACGCTTCATCGCTTCGACCGTTTGCCGGACCGAGTACGCTCCTTTCGGGCGATCGACGAGGCGGACCGTTTCGTCGAAGGCCGAGTCGAGCTTCAATATGTTGTTGTCCACTTTCAGCAGCGCCTCGCGGACGGTCTCGCGGCCGATCATCGTCGCGTTGCTCAGTACCGAAATCTTGGCCGACGGACACAATTCGTTCCGGACGGCGATCGTGTCGTCGATCACGCCTCCGAACTCCGGGTGCATCGTCGGCTCGCCGTTGCCGGCGAACGTAATGACGTCGGGAGGTGTTCCTGCGGCGACCATCTCGGTCAGCTTCTCGCGGAGCAGCCGGCGGACCGTTTCCCGGGAGTTGAACCGGGGCTTGGTCCCCGGCTTGCCCCATCCGCACTCGCAATAGATGCAGTCGAAACTGCACAGCTTGTCGTGCAGCGGCAGCAGGTTGACGCCGAGCGACAGGCCCAGCCGGCGGCTGCGAACCGGTCCGAAAATGACGCTTTCGTACAAGGCGGTGCTCATAGTCCGTGGTTTGAGGGAACAAAGATAGGCATTCGGAGCGGAATGTGCAAAGGGTGGCTTCCTCTCCGGCCCGACGGCGGCGAAGCGAAACGGGAGAAAGAACACTCGCGCCTGCCGGTTCGCAGGGGCCGGATCGGATACGGGACTTCCCGAGGAGGAGGCTGTCGGAAAAGTTTGCCGTCGGGCAGGCCGGGCGATTCTTGTCGTGTCTTGTGATATGTCTATGGCAATGAGTGAATTGTCTTGGAATGCGGAGAGGGTTGTTACTTCGGGATGCGGGGACGGAGACTTTTGAGGCAGGTAGATGCGGGGAGCGTGTCGTCCGGAATGCCGTAGGCCCGGCGGAAGGCGTTCGTCCCGATTCGATTTTTCCTCTCCCGAAAGGTCTCCGTTCCGTCAAATGCTGTGCGGTGCGGTTGGGGCGACTTGTACCTTGCGAGAAGGCCGCATTCGGACCCGCGTCCATGTATTTGGCAGAAAGGATAAGGTATGCCGAACGACATGGAGAGAAGCATATTCCGCAGTCGAATCATGGTTCGGCTGCGGCAAAGGTATCGAAAAACCGATATCTCGGTCTGCGTGTCCTCTCCGGCAGGAATCCGACCGCCCTGCCGGAGAGGACGCGCAAACGGCGGAAAGCCGGGGCGTGGCCCCGCCGTTTCGGATCGTCCGGGCGGCTTTTCGAGCGGGAAGATCGCCCTACTCGGTTTCGGCTACGACTCGGACCATAGCCCGGGCGAGCGTTTCCAGCTCCTGATCCTTGATAATATAAGGAGGCATCGCGTAGACGAGCCGACCGAACGGCCTGACCCAAACGCCCTCGTCGACGAAACGTTGCTGGAGCGTGGCCATATCGACGCTGCGGTGCAGCTCGATCACGCCGATGGCCCCGAGCGTGCGCACGTCGGCTACCTGAGGCAGGGCCGCGGCCGGAGCCAGCTCGCGTCGCAGGATACCTTCGATCTCGCCGATGCGGGGCAACGGAGAGTTTTCCGTGAGCAGGTCGAGCGAGGCGCATGCGATCGAGCAGGCCAGCGGATTACCCATGAAGGTCGGCCCGTGCATGAATTCGGGAGGGGAGCCCGACGAGATCACCTCGGCCACTTTCTCCGTCGCCAGAACGGCGGCGAAGCTCATGTAGCCTCCGGTCAACGCTTTCCCGACGCACAGAATGTCGGGCGTTATGCCGGCCCATTCCGAGGCGAACATCCGCCCGGTACGGCCGAAGCCGGTCGCGATCTCGTCGGCGATCAGCAGCACGTCGTACCGCGAGCAGGTTTCGCGCAGGCGCCGCAGGTATTCGGGGTGGTAAAACCACATGCCGCCCGCTCCCTGAACGACCGGTTCGAGAATCACGGCGGCGAGCCGGTCGTGCTCCCGCTCGATCAGCTCGCCCATCGGAGCGAAGCAGCGCTCGTCCCACTCGCCGCCGAAGCGAATCTCGGGCCTCGGCACGAAATGCTGGAGGGGCAGCCGTCCGGTGAAAATCGAGTGCATGCCGGTCACGGGATCGCAGACCGACATGGCGTGCCATGTGTCGCCATGATAGCCGCTGCGGATCGTCGCCAGCGTGTTTTTTGCGGGCGTTCCTTGCGCATACATGTATTGCAGGGCCATCTTAACGGCCACTTCGACGGCTACCGAGCCGGAGTCGCAGTAGAATATCTTGTCGAGACCTTCGGGCGCGATCCGCGTCAGCCGGCGGGCCAGTTCGACGGCCGGCGTATGCGTCAGGCCGCCGAACATCACATGCGCCATTCGCTGAAGTTGTTTCTCGGCCGCCTCGTTCAGCTTTGGATGGTTGTAGCCGTGAACGGCCGACCACCACGACGACATGCCGTCGATCAGCTGCCGCCCGTCGGCGAGCTCGATGCGTACGCCTTCGGCCCGGACCGCATGGAATACTCTGAGCGGGTCGCTCATCGACGTGTACGGGTGCCACAGATGCTTCCTGTCGTAGGAAAGAATCTCTTTTGTCTGCCTTTCTTTCATTTGAGGCGTGATCTTTGCTGTAAAAGTAGGAAAAAATTACGGACAAAGGTCCGATAACTGTTTCGTTCTACTCCGGAGCGTTTCGGAAAACGTACCTCGACTATATGTAAGGCTTCTTGCCGTAAGCATAAAAATAGATAAAATTGAAACGATTAAATTTTTTCTTGCAAATTTTAGTAAAATAAATTGCATTTATGGAATCTATATTGTATGTTTGTGATCTGCTATCGGGTATGACCCGTAAAGGAAATATCCAAATATCTATTCAACATAAACGATTTGTTATAAACTGTTAAAATTCGAAAAACTATGTCACGATCAAATCCGACATCGACCGCTCAGCAACCCATGATCGTCAAGTACGTTCAACCGGACCGCAGCGGAATCCAAGCCCACAATTTTACCCGTCACAGCATCGGCTACGTCGTGCGCGGCAAGAAATGCGTATACTACGGCGACGTCTGTCATGAGATTCCTCAGGGAACGCTTTTCTACATGGGTATGGGAAACCACTACACCGAAGACATTCCCGAACAGGGGAAAAATTTCGAGCAGATCGTTTTCTACTATACCTCCGATCAGCTGTCGAGAATACTCAACCACCTGAGCGTCGGCTATCAGCTCAACATTACGAACGACCATAGCTGTCCCAACTGCGAGAACAAGAGCCATGTGAGCTATCCCGCGTCGAACATCATGAAAAATTTCTTCGGGACGGTCAACCAGTATCTCAAGGACGATGCTTTCTCGCAGGACAATACGGCGGAAACGATCAAGATGACCGAACTGATCTATCTGATCCTGGCTCAGAAGGATTGTTGTCTCAAAAGCAAAATACTGAGCAATATGGACCTGATGAAGGAGAATTTCGAGCAAACGGTTCAGAGCTATATCTTCGACGATATTTCGGTCGAGGAGCTGGCCGGCAAGTGCAACCGGAGCCTGACCTCGTTCAAGAAGGAGTTCCGCAAGCACTTTTTCGAGCCTCCCCACAAGTGGTTCATCCGTCAGCGGCTGATGCACTCGCGCCTGCTGCTGATTTCGACGAACAAATCGATCTCCGAGATCGGGAACGACTGCAATTTCCCGAATACGTCCCATTTCATCAAGCTGTTCAAGAAGGAGTACGGCATGACTCCGGCCAGCTATCGCCACCGGCATGCCGCGGGCGGAGAGTCCGAGCCTGTTTTGTCCGCGAAGGCTTATTCCGCCCGCGATCAGCTGTCGGCCGCCTCTCGGATTTGAAAAGGGGGCGCGTTTTGAGTTCCGGACAAGGATGCGAGGCACCGGTCGACCGGTGGAGAGTCTGCATTATATAAGAAATTATGAAAGCATTTATGGAAAAATGTCAGTTCCAGCTCGATAGAAAAACGATCGAATATGTCTGCGATGCTTTCTCCCGTCGATTTCGCATGCCTTGTCCGGTTTTTTTTGTTCGTCTCTGATCGACGACGGCCGAAAAGCTAAAAGCGATTTTTTTACCCGATCGCTTGATTATTCGGGAAAATGTTCGTACATTTACATTACCTAATCGATCAAGACTAACTAACCTTTTGTGAACAGCCGGCATTTTCGGAAGAAAATGCCGGCTGTTTGCGTCGGGTCTCGTGTGCCGGTTCGCCCTGCGGCGGGCTATCCGCTGAATCCGACCGCCCGGATGCATTTCCCCGGTCCGGCGGACTCGGTCTCGACGATGCCTGTCAGAACATCGGGCGCGTCGTCGCGCCGGTTCGAGCGGAAAAGACGGCGAAACGAGACCACGTCTCCGTAAAACTCGCTCCAGCGAAGATGCCAACCTTCGGGCATTCGGATACGGGCCACCACTTCGCTCGCATTCGACAGCACGCGCGCTTCTTTGTTCCTGTACTGGTGGAACCACTCGACGCGCGTCTGTGGACACAGCTTGGCGACGGCCCGCGCGAAACCCCGTCCCCCGTTGTTGCTTTCGATGCGCGCCGTGCGGGTGCCGTTGCGTTGCAGCATGGCGGCGACGAGCGGTTCGGTCGCTTCCATGCCGAGCGGCGTATAGAGCACGTCCGTTATGTAAACGGTGTCGTCCGCTCCGGTTTCGTAGCAGACCGAGCACAGGTAATCCTCTCCTGAATCTGCCGTATCGGTATAGTTTCCCTTTTTTACCGTTCGTTCGGGCAGTTGGTCATAGGTGGCGAAACGGTCTCCGTAGAGTAAGCCCTCGGCCGAAGAGGGGTTTCCCTGATACATCGTTTCGAATAGCATGGGATCGAGCCTGCGCTTCTGCTCCAGCAGTTCGGACGAGTGTCGGGCCGGCCAAAGCGGCTCGCCCTGCCGGCGCGGGTCGGCGCTCGTGGGCGGACCCTGCTTGACTGCCTCGAAGTTGAGTCGGAACCACGAGGACGCCGTTTCGGTCGATCGCTGTCCGTTCTCGCTTATGTCCGCTACGGGCTCCCGGGCGGCGATCCGGCCGATCAGGTCGTCCTCATGCCAGCGCGTGAAGACGAGCAGTTCCTGCGAGTCGTTGTGCAGCCGGGTTTTGACGACGGCGTTGTACCAGTCCCACGCGTGGTCGCGGACGATCGGCGAGTTGGCTTCCTGCGCGTTTTTGTACAGGTCGTCCAAGATAAATACGTCGACCGGACGGCCGGTCAGCGCTCCGTCGCGGCCGACGCTCAGTAGTCCGCCTCGGGAGCCGACCAGCTCGAACTCCTCGGCGGTGCGTAGTGTGCCGCGATCCTTGGCGGAAGAGCGTTTGAGGCGGGTTCGGGGGAAAACGCTCCGGTAAGCGGAAGCGTCCATGAGCCGCTGAATCTGTCGGTTGAACCGTGAAGCCAGACGCAGGTTGTAGGAAGCCAGCGCAATCCGGCGGTCGGGCTGCCGGCCGAGCAGGTAGGCAGGCAGCAGGACCGACGAGCCGAGCGACTTGCCGTGCTGGGGCGGAATCGACACGATCAGCCGGCGAATCTCTCCCCGGGCGAACCGGTCGAGCGTGTCGTAATAGCTTCGATGGAACGGGGTCAGGTCGAGCGAGGGAATCATCGTTCGCGCGAAGTCGCTCAGCGAGCGGCGGGCGAGCTCCTCGGCGGCCTGGCGGGGGGTAGGCGTAGGTATGGGCATGGGTTAAGCGGGTCGTTGACGGGGTTGCGGAACTTGCGGTCCGAAAAGTTGGCGCTGCCGCTTCTTCGTTCCGATATGTGCCGGCTTTTGAAGATGGCGGACGGTAGCGAGCTACGGCAGTGCCTGCCGGATAGACGGGCTGATTGTTCGTAAGGAATGTGCAGGGGGGGACCGGGCGTCGTGTCGGTTCGCGGAATATTTTGCGGACTCGGGTCGTACCGGTCCGGCATTTCGGTGGAAATGCTCGTTACATGGGCATTCGGCGATTGGCCCGGTTTCGGGGCTTCCCGGTCGACGGACGTCGGACCGGACTTTCAGCGAAGGTTTTCTGCCGGCGCATGATCTGACTGCGGGTCGGGTCGGCGAGCGTTCTTTACGGGTCTTGCGAAACCGGCAAAGGTGACCGGCGCCGTCCGCCGTGCCGATTCGGGCGAGGGTGCGGCTGCGTGTAGTGGCGTCGGTTTCGACAGCCGAAAGGCGCGGAGCTCAGAGAGCCTCCGTCCCGGCGATTTCGCGCAGGGCCTCGTCGCTCCAGTCGCTCCAGTCGGCCGGAGGGGCGTCGCCTCCGGTTTCCGGCTTGGCCCGCCAATGCTGCGGGTCGAGGTTGGTCAGCGCGAAGGTGATGGCCGCCAGGTCGGGTCCGACCTGCTTCCGGGTGATCGTTTCGCTTTTGATGCGTCGGGCACCGTCCGGATCGTATTCGTAAATCGTCTTGATCTCCTTTTGCGTGTAGCCGGCCATGCGGCGGGCCAGACTTTTCAGCGCTTTGTCGTGCAGACTGCGGATCAGGGCGGCGGGTGTCTTGCCGGCGGCGGTTTCGGATTTCGGCCGTGCGGGCGTATCGGAGGCTGTGGGCATGGCGGTTCGTGTCGGGGAGTTCGGGGTTTTGGTCGGAGCGGCAGGAATCGAACCTGCATGATAACCGGTAGGATGGCGAAAACCGGTGCGGTTTCCGGCGGACGTCTCCGCGAGGGAAATCGGAAAAACCGCATAAGAGGGCGGCGGAAGCGTCCTTCCGCGAAGTGACGGCCGCCCGGTGCGTCGCCTCGACGCAATTCGCTCCGTCGTATGGAAATCGTCGTGATCCATCGTCGTTCGGTTTCGGTGCTCGCGCATGTCCCGGTGCGGCGGCCGGTTTGCCCGAATGCAGCGTCAAGCGGCCTGTGTCCGTGTCGGGTTGCGGCGAAGTCAGAATTTTCGCTCGAGAAATCGGTTCAGTTCGTTCCAGCTGAAGTCGGTCGTCTGTTCCCCCTCGGCCTGAAACAGGCAGAAATCCCACCATACGGGCAGGACCGACAGAATGCGTCCGTTTTCCTGGTCGCGGCAGACGATCAGCGTGCAGACCAGCGACGAGTAGAATTCGTCCGTATCGTATTCGATCGTTCCGTTGAAAAAGTGGGTTTCTTCGATTCTCCGTAGCAGCAAGTCGGCGATTTTTTCGTACATTCGGTCGTTGATAGTAATCATGGGTCGATTCGTTTTGTGTAAAAGTAGGCCGGGTGCCGCCTCAAAGGGTTATACAATTTTTGAATGGTCGGGCTTTCGATAAGGATTCGGAGCTTCTTTTTTGGATTGTCTTGTAAAATTGTTTAACTTTGTTTCGCAAATATAAGTTCAAATTTTGAATATTATAACGATCGGATAGAAGTTTTTTTAAACTTTTTTCATCATCTATGATAAACAGCCGGTTACGTTCGATTCGCAAGGAACTGTCGTTGACACAGGAAAATCTGGCTCGCGTGCTGGGTATCGGAAAGAGCGCTCTTTCGATGATCGAGACGGGGAAAGCTTCCTTGTCGGAGCGGAATAAGAATATATTGGTTCAGGAATTGAATGTCAATCCGGACTGGCTCGAGACCGGCGAGGGGCCGATGTTTCTCGAAGTCCGGCCTGCGGCCGTCTTTGCGGGACGCTCCGACCGGACGCTTCCCTCGCAGAGCGTTCCTCTGTACAATATCGAGGGTACGGCAGGGCTGGTTCCGCTGTTTTTGGACAAGCGCTCGCTCGCGCCGGTGGACTACATTCACATTCCGAACCTGCCTCGCTGCGACGGGGCGATCTACGTGGTCGGCGACAGCATGTACCCGCTGCTCAAGAGCGGCGATATCGTACTTTATAAGCAGATAGGCGACGTAAACGATATTTTCTGGGGCGACATGTATTTGCTGTCGATCGACATCGACGGCGAGGAGTACGTGACCGTCAAATATATCCAAAAATCCGAGAAACCCGGCTGCGTCAAACTCGTCAGCCAGAATCCCTATCATGCGGATAAGGATATCGAAATCGGAAGAATTCGGGCGCTGGCATTCGTCAAAGCCAGTATCCGGATGAATTCCATCCGATGAAAGTACCTTAAAAAGCGATCGATATGGATGTCAAGATTTCTCCCAAATGGAAAGAGTGGATAGGCCGGGAGTTCGACAAGCCCTATTTCGGGCAACTGGTCGATTTCGTCAAGCAGGAATACGCCCAGAGGCGGGTTTTCCCGCCCGGACGCAATATTTTCCGGGCTTTCGATATGTGCGATCCCGATAATCTGAAAGTGGTCATCATCGGACAGGACCCGTATCACGGGCCGGGGCAGGCCAACGGAC
>CABUJP010000067.1:0-13372 GCA_902491835.1 uncultured Alistipes sp.
TACAGACCGACCGCGACGTAATCGAGATGTTCCGTCCGCTGATCGCCGAGCTGCCTTACGAGGAATTCTGGGCCTTGTACCTCAACTCGTCGAACCGGGTGCTCGACCGCGTACGCATCAGTCAGGGCGGCGTATCGGCCACGGTCGTCGACCACCGGCTGATCGTCAAGCGGGCCGTCGAGAAGCTGGCCCACGCCGTGATCCTCGTGCACAATCACCCCTCGGGCAGCGAGCTCCCGAGCGCGTCGCGCAAGCCGCCTCGCTGTTCGACATCGCGCTGCTCGACCATATCATCGTCACGCCTGGCCCCTGCTACAGTTTCCGCAACGAAGGCTTTTTCGACGGCAGAGATTAGCCTCCCCTCGGAACATTTCCACCGAAATCGCTCAAAACGTCTTCCGGCACGGTGTCCCGTGCCGTTTTTTTGCTTTCTGTCGTTCCGTTTGTACTCTCCGATTCGGCTTCCAGACTTCCTTCATCTCGTCCGACTCCGGACAAGACCGATCCTGTCCGACTCAATCCGCAGCCCGGCAGCCACGCTTAAATCCGCTCTTAAGCAACCAAACCCCGACCATAAAAAAGTCTCCACGGAGTACGCGGAGACATAGGTATAAAACCTTCGGCCTATAGCCTTATTGTGATAAGATGTAGAACTCTTACGCTTCAAATATAATAAAAAAGCCTTGAGATTGCAAAATTTTATTTAATTTTACTATAAACGGACGCCGATATGACAAAAATATTAGGATTGGACTTGGGAACCGCTTCGATCGGCTGGGCTCTCGTAGAGCGGAACGACACGGGATATGCCTTGCTCGCCCAAGGGGTAGACATCTTTCAGGAGGGCGTGGCACGCGAAAAGAACAGCGAGAAGCCCGCCGTGCAAGACCGAACCGCAGCCCGCGCCCTGCGCCGTCACTATGCCCGGCGACGATTGCGCAAGATCGACCTGCTCCGTGTGCTCGTTCGCCACGACCTCTGTCCTGCTCTGACCGACGAACAACTGAAAGATTGGAAACAGAAGAAAATCTATCCGCTGACGGATGAGTTTATCCGATGGCAACGAACGGACGACCGCACGGACAAGAATCCCTACCGCGACCGTTACAGGGCGCTGACCGAAACGCTCGACCTCGACACGCAAAGGGACCGTTACACGCTCGGCCGGGCCTTATATCATCTGGCGCAGCGGCGCGGATTCCTGAGCAATCGCAAGGATGCCGGCGACGAAAGCGAGAGCGGCAAGGTTCGACAGAGCATCGAGGGCCTGACGGCCGACATGGAGAAGGCCGGATGCGTCTATCTGGGCGAATACTTTTACCGGCTTTACGCCCGAAAAGAAAAGATCCGCACGAAATATACCTCCCGCAACGAGCACTATCTGGCCGAGTTTCGGGCCATCTGCGAAAAACAGCGGCTCGCCGACGATCTGCGGAAGGCACTGCATCGCGCCATTTTCTACCAACGGCCGCTGAAATCGCAAAAAGGATCGGTCGGCCGATGCACGTTCGAGAAGGACAAAAGCCGATGCCCGGCATCGCATCCGCGGTTCGAGGAGTTCCGGATGCTCTCTTTCGTCAACAACATCCAGGTCACGACGCCCGACGACCCGACACCCCGTCCGCTCTCGCGGCAGGAAACCGAAACGATCCTGCCGCTCTTCACGCGCAAAACCAAACCGCATTTCGATTTCGAGGAGATCGCCAAGAAGCTCGCCGGCAAAGGCCGATATGCCTGCCAAGGCGACCGCGGCGAGGCGCCCTGTCGCTTCAACTTCGCGCGGACCGCTACCGTTACGGGATGTCCGGTCACAGCCTCCCTCATTGCGCTGTTCGGCGACGACTATCTGGCGAAAATATGCGACCTATATACGCTCGGGGCCGGAAAGACCCGAGAGCAGATACTCGGCGACGTATGGCACGCGCTCTTCTCGTTCGACGACGAAGAACGGCTTAGCGCGTGGGCAAAGCAGAAACTGCGCCTCTCCGACGACGAAGCCGGGCGTTTCGCCGCGATCCGCCTGCCGCAGGACTACGCCGCGCTGAGCCTTCATGCCATTAACAAGATTCTGCCTTACCTGCGCGCGGGCTATCGCTATGACGAGGCGGTTTTCGTCGCCAACCTCAAGGCGGTACTGCCTCCGGACATCTACTCCGACGAATCGGAACGAAGTGCTATCGAGGCCGACATCGCCGCTCTGATAACCGATTTCCGGCGGAATCCGCTGAACAGGGGAACAACCAAGGAGCAATGCGTCCGCGACTATCTGCGCAACTGCCGGGGTGTCGACGAAAAACGCCTCGGGCGTCTCTATCACCCGTCGATGATCGAAATCTATCAGGCGGCGCAGCCCGATGCGCAGGGTGTCCTGCAACTGGGCTCACCCCGAACGCCGGCAGTACGCAACCCGATGGCGATGCGGGCGTTGTTCCGCTTGAGGGCTCTGGTCAACCGACTGCTGCGCGACGGGAAGATCGACCGCGAGACGAAGATCCACATCGAGTTCGCCCGA
This sequence comes from uncultured Alistipes sp., assembly GCA_902491835.1. Taxonomy (GTDB): domain Bacteria; phylum Bacteroidota; class Bacteroidia; order Bacteroidales; family Rikenellaceae; genus Alistipes_A. The sequence goes on from CABUJP010000067.1 coordinate 2,513, forward strand.
GGGCTCAACGATGCCAACCGCCGAAAAGCTATCGAACTGTACCAGCGCAACCGCGAAGCCGAGCACAAAGCGTACGCCGACGAGATCCGCCGGCAATATGCCTCGGAATCGGGCCGGGAGATCGAGCCCACCGACGACGACATCCTGAAATACCGTCTGTGGAAGGAGCAGAACCACATTTGCCCCTACACGGGCAAACAGATCGGCCTGTCCGATTTCATCGGCGATTCCGCGCGTTTCGACGTCGAGCATACCGTCCCCCGAGCGAGGGGAGGCGACAACTCGCAGATGAACAAGACCCTCTGCGAGAGCCGCTTCAACCGCGAACTCAAGCGCGATAAGCTTCCGTCGGAGCTCCCGAATCACGCCGACGTCATGGCAAGGATCGACGAGCTCGGGTGGCCGAAGGAAATCGCCAGCTTGCAAAAACAGATCGAGATACAGAGGCGCAAAAGCAAAAGCGCTACGACCAAATCGGAAAAGGACGGAGCCATACAGCGCCGCCACATCCTGCAGATGCAACTCGACTACTGGCGCGGCAAGTACGAGCGCTTCACGATGACGGAAGTTCCCGACGGGTTCAGCAACCGGCAGGGAGTCGATATCGGCATGATCGGCAAGTACGCGCGACTCTATCTGAAGACGGTCTTCGAGCGAATCCATACGGTCAAAGGGGCCACTACGGCCGAATTCCGCCGAATGTGGGGATTGCAGGAGGAATATGCCCGGAAAGAGCGTGTGAACCACACGCACCATTGCCTCGACGCGATCGTCATCGCCTGCATCGGCCGCAACGAATACGACCGCTGGGCGCAGTACGCGGGCGACGAGGAGCGTTACAGGCGGGGCGAAGGAACGAAACCCCGCTTCGAAAAGCCGTGGCCGACCTTTACCGAAGACCTCAGGGCCGTCGCCGACAGGCTCCTCGTTTCGCATCATACGCCCGACAACATGCCCAAGCAGAGTCGCAAGCGGCTGCGCATCCGGGGCAGGATACGGACCGGTAAGAACGGCGAGACGCTCTATGCACAGGGCGATACGGCCCGGGGGGCCTTGCACCAGCAGACCTTCTACGGAGCCATCGAGCGCCAAGGAGAGGTGAGATACGTCGTGCGCAAGCCGCTGGGGCAGCTTCAGTTGTCCGACGTGGAAAAGATCGTCGACGACGCAGTGCGGCAAAAAGTCAAGGAAGCGATCGACGCGGTCGGCTTCAAGACGGCCACGGACACGGAGAGCCATCCGATCTGGATGAACGAGCGGAAGCGGATACCTATCCGCAAGGTGCGGATATTCGCAGGCAAGAACCTATCTCCCAAACCCTTGGGAGAGAAGCGACATCGGGATCTGTCCGCTCTCCCGCACAAAAGACAGGTTTACGTATCGTACGGCAGCAACTATTGTATGGCCATATACGAAGGAAAAGACAACCAAGGAAAGCTCAAGCGGACTTTCGAAATCGTCAGCACGCTGGAAGCGGCGCAGTATTTCAAGGCGAGCGCGGACAAGGCGGCGCGGCCCGACCTCGTTCCGCAATCGGACGCGAACGGCTTTCCGCTGAAGTGCATCCTGAAAACCGGAACCATGGTGCTTTTCTATGAAAAAACGCCCGAAGAGCTGCACGACTGCACGCAACAAGAACTGGCCAAAAGATTGTACAAGCTGACGAAATTCAACTCTATGACCACTGGCAACAACTCTTACGGCTTATGTACCTTCAGGCACCATCAGGAAGCCCGTCCTGCGAAAGAACTAAAGCCGAAGAACGGAGTATGGAAAGCCGGAGAGGCATACCGTCCCATCATCAGTCTGCTCCATACCCAACTCAACGCTTATGTCGAAGGCTTCGACTTCGAGCTGAGCGTTACGGGAACCGTTCGATTCAAACATGAATAGCCATGCTCAAGCGCGCGCTTTTTTTCTCCACGCCCTTCTGTCTGAGTCTGCGAGACAATCAGTTGGTTATCGCGACGAAAGAAGCTCCCGATCTCCGGAAAAGCGTTCCGATCGAGGACATCGGCGTCGTCGTGCTCGAGCACCAGCAAACGACCGTCACGCTCCCGCTGCTGAACGCCCTGTCGGATCGCAACGTAGCCGTCGTCTTTTGCGGCGGCGACCGGATGCCCAACGCCATGCTGATGAATCTCGACTCCAACCGAACGCAGGGCGAGAGCTACCGGGCGCAGATCGAGGCGAGCGAGCCGCTGAAAAAGAACCTGTGGAAACAGATCGTCGAGGCGAAAATCCGCAATCAGGCCGCCCTGCTGTGCAAGCTGGGCAAGGACGGAGACAAACTGAAGCCGTACTACCGAAATGTCAAGAGCGGCGATGCGGACAATCGCGAAGGAGCCGCCGCCAGAATATACTGGTCGGAGCTTTTCGGCAAGGAGTTCGTCCGTATTCGCGAGGGCGCGGAGCCGAACAGCCTGCTGAATTACGGCTATACGATCCTACGCGCGGCCGTAGCCCGCTCGCTGATGGGCTCGGGCCTGTTTCCTGCGTTCGGTATTTTCCACCGGAACCGCTACAACGCCTTCCCGCTGGCCGACGACGTCATGGAACCCTATCGCCCTTACGTCGACGAGCTGGCCTGCCGGCTGTATCTCGAAGGCAAAACGCAGCTGACGCGAGCGGTCAAGGGCGAGCTGCTGAGCCTGCTGTATGCCGATACGCGATTTGAAAAGGTATTGCGGCCGCTCGACGTGGGGTTGACCTTCACCTCGGCATCGCTGGCGCAATGCTTCACAGGAATGCGGAAAAAGATCGCGTTCCCTCTATTGGAATAAAGAGATGTCAAAACTACGCCTGAACGCCTACCGTATCATGTGGCTATTCGTATTTTTCGACCTGCCGACCCATACCAAGACCGAACGGCGCCACGCGACCCAATTCCGCAAGGCATTGGAAAAGGACGGCTTCGCGATGATGCAATACTCGGTCTACGTCCGGCACTGCGTCTCCCAGGAAAATATGGAGGTCCATATCCGGCGGGTCCGCAAATCGATGCCGCCTTCCGGAATGACGAGCATCCTGAGCGTAACGGACAAACAATACGGCGAGATTCTGAATTTCTGGGGCAAAGTCGAACGCGCCGGTCCCGAAATACCTCAACAACTGGAATTTTTTTGATATATTCGTCTTTCAGAACGGAAAAACTGCATCGAATCGACTTCTCAGTTCGCAAAGCATCGCTTTTTCTCGCGATACACACGGGTGTAATTAACTTATAATTAATTAAGTGTAGTGTCTGAGTTGTGATTTGATGTAGGAGTAGGATACTATACAACGGTGCGTGGGCAGGATCAGATGCGCTTTCGTTGTGATTTGATGTAGGAGTAGGATACTATACAACGTTAATATTTTATTTTACTCTTTGCTGACAGTTGTGATTTGATGTAGGAGTAGGATACTATACAACTTCTACAGTAAATACTAGCATATTGGGGAAGTTGTGATTTGATGTAGGAGTAGGATACTATACAACCGCTCCGGCCGAAATCGAGAGCTATTTGAAGTTGTGATTTGATGTAGGAGTAGGATACTATACAACTTTGCCTAGCGAAGCCCATGACGTACTAAGGTTGTGATTTGATGTAGGAGTAGGATACTATACAACGGTGTTAAGGTGTTTTACTACATACTTTAGTTGTGATTTGATGTAGGAGTAGGATACTATACAACGCAACCTATCTGTATGGCATCGTCCCCCCAGTTGTGATTTGATGTAGGAGTAGGATACTATACAACAAGGTTCACAAAAAAGTTGTCCTCAGTGTTGTTGTGATTTGATGTAGGAGTAGGATACTATACAACTATCAGGGATTTACCTTTGCAAGGGATAGGTTGTGATTTGATGTAGGAGTAGGATACTATACAACTGCAGATCTTTTCTAATATGCCTTCGGCCAGTTGTGATTTGATGTAGGAGTAGGATACTATACAACATGCGAAATGAATGGTTGTTTAGCCATAAGTTGTGATTTGATGTAGGAGTAGGATACTATACAACAGCGGCCGGATTGATACCAGCAGCAGCAAAGTTGTGATTTGATGTAGGAGTAGGATACTATACAACTGCAGATCTTTTCCAATATGCCTTCTGCCAGTTGTGATTTGATGTAGGAGTAGGATACTATACAACGGATGGAAAGTTATACGGAGACCGCCGGCAGTTGTGATTTGATGTAGGAGTAGGATACTATACAACATGTAATTACCAAACTCACTTCTCATGCAGTTGTGATTTGATGTAGGAGTAGGATACTATACAACAAAGATCGCAATGAGAACTGCAGCGATGATGTTGTGATTTGATGTAGGAGTAGGATACTATACAACGGATGGAGCAGATTCCGGATTGTTGGAATCGTTGTGATTTGATGTAGAAATAGGATACTATACAACAACCGTCGTATCAAGATCAACGAATCGGTAGTTGTGATTTGATGTAGAAACCGATATTATAAACGACATGATGAAGACGACCGGCCCGACTGAGTTATAATTTGATGTAAAAATTTAATAACAAGCTATATGCATCGTTAGGTACGCCGCATAAGGCCGAACGCAGACATTGATTTGAATCGGATTCGGAAGCGTACATCGAGGGCACTTTAGGACAAAAATCCGGCTCCGTTTCATTCCGCTTTTATAAACGGGAGAGGATTTTTGCGGATGGACTTCCGCCGTAGCGGAATATAGCACGGTATTCCGCTCCTCGCGCCTATCTTCGGGAAGATTGCCGCAGGCTTCGAGGGCCATGCCTCGACGTAATTTCGCCGTTTTCGGGCTCCTTCTCGCATCCCGAGAAATGAAAACATCGCCAGTACGGAACCGACCGATACTCCGCATACTTTTGACCGTCTCCTCGCTCACGGACCAATTTCCCGAATATCCGGATTCGGCTTGGGAAACGAGGGAACGTGCGCTAATCCGCAGCATTACTCCGAGAATATTTATAATACGTCGTTTCTTGTATCTCGTTTTCAGAGTAGCCCTTGTTCCTCAACTCTTCGCCAGCAGTCCGCCCCGAGACCTGCCAGGTCATCGAAAGGATAGTCGTGCCAGATCTCCATCTCTCGTGGCGCTTTTCTTCCGTTCCTTACGCAAAGCGCCCTATAAACCTTCTTACTTTCAAGATATTTTAGCAAAAAACGAATATTACAATACCGTTTCGCAAGCAGTCTAACGAATACTGACAAACGTATTCATGGAGTGCAGAAATACAATGTTCTGCCTGTCAGAAAAATAAACGCTCGACTTATGAAAAGCCAAGCGTTCGGAATATTGTCTTGTACCCCCGACGGGAATCGAACCCATATCAACAGAACCGGAATCTGTCATTCTATCCATTGAACTACGGAGGCAGAATCGTACAGCGCACAAAGTTGCAACATTTTCGGCGTTATTACAAATTTTTGTGCTTTTCTCCGCGGAAAAAGAACGCGGAAACCGTACAAGCCGCCGGAGCGGAGGCCCGCACGGAAGCTTTTCGCATCGTCTTTTGCACCAAATTTTGCGCGCTGCCTCGTGTCGTCTCGCTGCGCGGACGCTCCTCAGAGGTCGAATCGCTCATAAAAACCGTCGGTTTTTCTATATAACGCGCTATATAATTAACAAATCGTATGCAATATGGCATAGCACGAACGATATTCGGTCCCGAAACATCCGCCGTACGGATATTACAATAAATTATTTGAATCGTTGCTGTATATCGGAACAAATAATGTATTTTTGCATTAGTAAAATGACACACCATGCTGGATACATGGCATAGGCTAGAGCGCGTAATCAAATGGACAGGCCTTTCCGTCAACTCTTTTGCACTCAACATAGGGTTGAAGCGGAGCGAGAACCTGTATCAGATCAAGAAGGGGAATAACGGGATCAGCCGGGATCTGGCCACACTGATTACCACCAAATATCCTTCGGTAAGCAAGGCGTGGCTTCTGACCGGCGAAGGAGAAATGTTCGTCGAGCAGATGACGGCTTCCGTCTCCCAAACGGGCGTTCCTTACTACGGCATGGATATTCTGGCGGCCGTCGACAAGACGGTCCTGCCCTCGCCGCAGTTTTACATCAGCATTCCGATATTCGACGATTGCGACATCGCCGCTCAGAACATCGGGACGGCCATGCTGCCCGAAATCGCGCCCGGAGCGATCGTGATTCTCAAGCACTGGAACGTCGAGTCGATCATACCCGGCGAGTCCTACCTTGTGGTGACCGAGCAGTTCAAGGGCATCCGCGCGATACGGGCCGGGAGCAGCCCGTCCGAGTTACTGCTGCTGCCCGCCAATACGCAGCAATACGATCCGATCGTCATCGGCAAGTCCGATATCGTCAAGCTGTTCATCGTACAAGGCATTATCGTAAAGAAATTCCTGTAATCCTTTCGTCGGCGAGCCGGGCGGAGTAGTTCCGGGACGGCTTGCGTCCGATGACATAAAAATAACAGCAAACCATGTTTTCTGGAATAGTCGAAACCACAGCCCGCATCGCCGCGATCCGCGAGGAAGGCGGGAACCGGCATTTCACGCTCGAATGCCCTTTCACGGATGAGCTGAAAATCGATCAGAGCATCGCCCACAACGGGGTCTGCCTGACGGTCGTATCGATCGAGGGCGACCGATACACGACCACGGCGATCCACGAGACGCTGCTCAAGTCGAACCTCGGGGAGCTCCGCGTCGGCGATCCGGTCAATCTGGAGCGCAGCATGCGGCCCGACGCGCTGCTCGACGGCCATATCGTGCAAGGGCACGTCGATCAGACGGCGCGCTGCACGGCGATCGACGAGGCGGACGGAAGCTGGTACTTCGCTTTCGAGTACGATCCTTCGCAGGGCAACGTGACGGTCGAAAAAGGCTCGGTAGCCGTCAACGGCGTCAGTCTGACGGTGGTAGACTCGCGCGAGGGAGCCTTCCGGGTCGCCATTATCCCCTATACCTACGAGCATACCAATTTCCATGCGCTGAAGGTCGGATCGACGGTCAACCTCGAGTTCGACATCGTGGGCAAGTATATCGCGCGCCTGATGGAGCGCTACGTCAAAGCGTAAGCCGTGAGACTGAAAATCCGGACCGTCACGGCTGCCGCAACGGCCGTCGGACTCGTCGCGGCAGTCTCGGGCGCGCTGCTTGCGTGGACGGTTCGGGGCGAAGGGAAATGGCTGGTCGTCGTCCCGGCACTGATGTTCGCGGCGGTTTTCGTGGCTTCCCGGTTCTTTTTCAACCGTTTCGTCACGTTCCGCATCAAGCCGATCTATCAGATTCTGCTGTCGAAAAACGTTCGGACGCACGAGTTGTCGCAGAAGGACGATCCGGTCGGCCACATCGAGGACGAGCTGAACCGCTGGGCCGAGAAGAATGCCCGCGAAATCGCTCGCCTCAAGGAAAACGAGCGCTACCGCAAGGAGTTCTTGGGCAACGTGTCGCACGAGATCAAGACGCCGATCTTCACGCTGCAGGGCTGCTCGACGGCGCGATCGAGGACAAGACGGTCAACCGCAAGTACCTCGAGCGCTCGGAGAAGAACATTGACCGACTGATCCACATCGTCGACGATCTGGAGGAAATATCGAAGCTCGAGGCCGGGGCGCTGGTTCTCGAGAAGGAGCCTTTCGATGTCGTGGCGCTGGTCCGCGAGATCGCCGACTCGCTCGAGATGGACGCCGAGCGCCGCCGCATCGGTATCCGGGTGGGCAATCCGCACGGCCAGCCGCCCGTTCCGGTGACGGCCGACCGCCGCCGCATCGCTCAGGTCATAACGAACCTGCTCAGCAACTCGATCAAGTACGGGCGCGAGGGCGGAGAGACGCGGGTCGGCTTCGTAGATATGTTCGACCGCGTGCTGATCGAGGTAAAGGACGACGGAATCGGAATCGCCGAGGAGAACATTCCCCGCGTATTCGAGCGCTTCTTCCGCGTCGACAAGAGCCGCTCGCGCGAGCAGGGCGGCACGGGGCTGGGCCTGGCGATCGTCAAGCACATTCTGGAAGCCCACGGCGAGCGGATCACGCTGCGCAGCAAGTTGGGGGAAGGAAGCGCTTTCTCTTTCACTTTGAGCAAAAAATAGTTACATTTGTCCCTGCATGGCAGGCGCTGCGGGCGCTCCGGGAGGTTCCGACGCGCGGAATCGTCCTTCGGCCGCTTCGCCTGCGGAATAACAGTCAAAGCGCGATGAATGCTATCCTGCCCCTTTTCGTTCGCTGGGACGTGAATCCCACGATGATTTCGATAGGCTCTTTCGAAATCCGTTACTACGGCCTGATGTGGGCCCTCGCGCTCGGTATCAGCGCGTACATTTTCAGCCACATCATCAAGCGGGAGGGATATCCCGACAAACTGTTCGACTCGATCTTCTGGTACGGCGTGTTGTCGACGATCATCGGCGCCCGACTCGGGCATTGCCTGTTCTACGATCCGGGATACTATCTGACCCATCCCGTCGAGATCCTCTACATTCATCAGGGAGGACTGGCCAGCCACGGCGCGGCCGTCGGTCTGCTCGTCGGTCTGTGGCTTTTTTCGCGTAAGAACAAAATGCCCTACATCTGGTCGCTCGACCGCATCGCGATCGCTGTCGGCATCGCCGGCGCGCTCGTCCGAATCGGCAACCTGATGAATTCCGAGATATACGGCCATGCGACGTCGCTGCCGTGGGGATTCGTTTTCGTGCGGGCCGGGGAGACGCAGCCGATGCACCCGACGCAGATTTACGAGGCGGCGGCCTACCTCGTCCTGTTCGGCATTCTGTGCTGGATGTACTATGGCCCCAAGCTTGCACTGCGTCGTCCGGGCCTGATGTTCGGTTTCTTTCTGATCTATCTGTTCGGCTTCCGCTTTCTGGTCGAGTTCATCAAGAATCCGCAGGAGGAGTTCGAGCGGACGATGACGCTCAACATGGGCCAATGGCTCAGCATTCCGTTCATCGTGCTGGGCATAGTCATTCTGTACCGGGCGTGCAGGCGCCCCGCCGTGGAACCACCTAAAACCAAGAGATAATGGACCCTGTCAGCGTACTCGTATTCAATGCACTGGCCAAGCGGCAAGGCATCAACCTGCCGGGTATCGGCGCGCTGCACGTCGTGACGTCGGCCGCCCGGACCGAGGAGCGGAACACGCTGGCTCCTCCCGTGAACCGGGTGGAGCTGTTGCCCGACGCGCAGCCCGGCTTTCTGGACGTGATCGATCTGCTCGCCCGCTACGGCGAGACGGATCGTGACGACGCGCAGCAGACGTATAATTCGTGGCTCGCTCAGGTGAGCTCCGAGGAGGGCGTGACGATTGACTCGGTCGGCCTTGTCAGCGAGGGAACGTTCCGTCCTGCCCCGCAGATGGCCGCCGTGCTCAACCCGGCCGGGACCGCTCCGATGCGGTTGCCCCGGAAGGGAAGCGGCAAGGGGCTCTTGTGGTGGATCGTTCTGGCCATAGTGGTCGGCGCGGGCATATCGGTGGGGGCCATCGCATGGCTCGAAAGTCGCGATGCGCCCTATCCGCCCCGGACGATCCGGACGGAGACCGCATCTTCCGAGGCAGGCGATGCAGCCGAGGAAAATCCGCCGTCCTCTCCGGCTTCCTTATCCGGGACAGAGACGGATACGGCCACCCGAACCGTCGTTCCGGCCAAGGAGCTTACGCCCTCCGTTCCCAGCGTTCCGGCCGCCGGACAAAAGCGCTACTACGTGATCGTCGGGGCATACAGCACGGAGCAGAACGCCGACCGCTTCATCGCGGAAGCCCGGAAGAAGGACGACTCGCTACCTTATGAAAAGCTACCTCAACCCAACGGACGGATTCTGATTTCGATCTTCAGCTCCGACTCCGAGCGGCAGGCCGTACAGAAGAAACGGGAATACGAGGTCATGTTCGAGGGCTCGTGGGTCTACAAGGCATCTGTCCGGAAATAGCGCTGCGAACCGGAAGACAATAGATGAAGAGCGTCCCCCCGATTGAAATCGGGGGGACGCTTTTTGTCAGACCGATCGCTTTCCTGTCATCGGCACAACAGGTCTTCCGGTCCGGCAGGCATCTTCCGGCAAGACGCACTCGGCCCGCAGAATAACCCCGACGAACCGGCTCCGATTCGGGAAAACTAGTCCGGGCATTCCTCGAATCCGTTCTGGCCGCTACACCCGCAAAGCAGCGAAACGCCCTGCTCAAAGAACTCTTAAAAAAGCGTAACATCCTGACGACCAATTTGTCGTATTTTCTTATAGGAATGAAGCAATGATTTGGCAATGGCGCTATTTCCCGTTTCATACGTCGATATTCACAGTCTCCAAATAATTGATAAAAGGATAGAAAATTCAGATCAGAAAGACAAAGATCGGATTGACGTCGTTACTATATATCCTGACGGATAAGTCTATGAAAACCATACATCAATGAAGTCGGGAGAGGAGGTACATATTCTGATTTTCGTTGACTGAAAACGGAAACCAAGCCGTCGCTTCGTTCGTACTTAAAACGGATTTTCAGAGGTAAATCAGGCACTGCAAGGTTCATACGAATCGAACTATTTCGGCATTTCGTTGATTACCCCTGTAATGAGATCGATTTCGGACTATCCCGGTAAAGAATAGCCCCGAATGTATCGTCAGACATCAAATTCGGATTTTATACAGAGAGTTGAATACCGGTAAGATACGGACATAAAAAAGGCGGCAAAATACATTGCCGCCTCAAATAAACGGAGAAATTACCACCCGGCACTCGATCGGCTCATGGCGGAAATCCGTTGACATTGCCGATTTATTGTAGCGTTTGGGCAATACGGGATACTTCTTCAACGATCCCCTCAGGATTGACGACAGAGTCGACAGCGGTGTCGTACGCTATTTTCATCAGTTGATCCTGCCAA
>CABUJP010000068.1:0-12870 GCA_902491835.1 uncultured Alistipes sp.
GCGGTCGAGCAGGCGACGGGCAACTACATAGACATCCGCAAGCGAGCGTGAGCCGGGACGGACGTCAGAAAGCAAAAAAGACATTGCATTTAACCGATATATCATTATGAGAAAGAAAATTGTCGCAGGAAACTGGAAAATGAACACCACTCCGGCAGAGGGTGTCGAACTGTTCAAGGGAGTAGCCGCCAAGAAGGGCGAGGTTTGCTCGTGCGTGAACTTCATCGTGGCTCCCCCGTTCACCCACCTTTCGGAGATCGTCAAGGCCGCCCGAGGAACGGGTATCGCCGTGTCGGCCCAGAACTGCGCAGCCGAAGCCAAGGGCGCCTATACCGGAGAGGTATCGGCCAAGATGATCGCCTCGCTGGGCGTCGAGTACGTGATCCTCGGCCACAGCGAGCGCCGCGAGTATTACGGCGAGACGAGCCAGACGCTGAACAAGAAAATGGCTCAGGCTTACGAGAACAGCCTCGCACCGATCTACTGCGTGGGCGAAAAGCTCGAGGACCGCGAGGCCGGCAAGCACTTCGACGTCGTACGTGCCCAGATCGAGGAAGTGGTCTACAACCTGACTCCCGAGCAGTTCTCGAGACTGATCGTTGCATACGAACCGGTATGGGCCATCGGTACGGGCAAGACGGCTACGGCCGATCAGGCACAGGAGATGCACGCCTTCATCCGTCAGGTGCTCGCCGAGAAGTTCGGCAGCGCAGCCGACCAGACCGTCATTCTCTACGGAGGCAGCGCGAAGCCGGGCAACGCTCCCGAGCTTTTCTCGAAAGAGGACGTCGACGGCGGCCTGATCGGAGGCGCGGCGCTCGTAGCCGACGACTTCATCGCAATCGGCAAGGCATTCAAGTAAGCCGTCCGATTTACCGCATAAGGCCGGAACTCGATGGGTTCCGGCCTTTCTTCATTTGTTTATGCTTTGCAGTACTCATTCTCTTATTTTCGACACTTCCGGATTCTCTGCCCGAGATTTCCTCTGCCGGAGAAGATTCAGGGCAGAGGCCGGATCGGACGCGCATTCTGCAGTCGCAAGCCGTGACTGGCGAATATAGAAATCCGGGGCAGGCACGCTCGGTAAATCGACGCATTCGACCGCCTTTTTTATACCCCGGAAGCGAAACCGATCCTCCTCGCATCCGGATCGCTTTCCCGCCGTGGAATCCGTCGGTACGGACTCCGGCCGGACACGGTCCCGCACCCTGCAACGATCCGGTCCGGACACGGAATTCTCAACGGTCGCTCGGCAGCAGCCCGGCAACGATTATCTGACAGCGTCGGCGACCGAACCGTAATCCTTGTCTTTGCGACGACAAGATCCGCCGCTTCCCCACCCTCCGACAGGCTTCCTGCACGGCAACTCTTTCGCCATACGGGTCCGCAAATCGCCTAAGAAAGACATTCGCCACACGGTTACGGCCCGCTCCGTCCCGTCCGGCAATCAAACGGGCGCTTTCGCTCTGCCGACGGAGGAACACGCGAGAGAAAGCGCGAAACGGTACGATCTTCCGATTTTTTGCGTACTTTTGCAGCCTCCTTACCGAGCTACCGGAAAATCGACTCAAACGTATCATGAAACTTTTGGAGTTCAGACCCAAACTGTTCGACTGTCTGAAAAACTATTCGAAACGCACGTTCGCTTCCGACCTGATGGCCGGCATCATCGTCGGCATCGTCGCGCTGCCGCTAGCTATCGCGTTCGGCATCGCCTCGGGCGTATCGCCCGAGAAGGGCATCGTCACGGCCATCCTCGCCGGACTGGTCATCTCGCTGCTGGGAGGAAGCCGCATACAGATCGGAGGGCCTACGGGCGCATTCATCGTCATTATCTACGGCATCATCCAGCAATACGGCGAGGCGGGCCTGATCGTCGCCACGCTGATGGCCGGCGTGCTGCTCGTGCTGATGGGCGTCTTCCGGCTCGGAACGGTCATCAAGTTCATCCCCTACCCCGTCGTCGTCGGCTTCACGAGCGGCATTGCTGTGACGATCTTCACGACGCAGATCGCCGACGTGTTCGGTCTGGACTTCGGAGGCGAGAAGGTTCCGGGCGACTTCGTCGGCAAGTGGCTGCTCTATTTCCGACACTTCGGCACGGTAGATTGGTGGAATGCCGCCGTCAGCGTGCTGAGCGTGCTGATTATCGCGCTGAGCCCGAAATTCTCGAAGAAAATACCGGGATCGCTGATCGCCATCGTCGTCGTGACCGTCGGCGTCTACTTTCTGAAGCGGTACGGCGGCATCGAAGGCATCGACACGATCGGCGACCGCTTTACGATCCGATCGAGCCTGCCGGGCGCCGCCGTGCCCGAGCTGAACTGGGAAGCGATCAAGAACCTGTTTCCGGTAGCCGTGACGATCGCCGTGCTGGGCGCCATCGAGTCGCTGCTGTCGGCCACCGTAGCCGACGGCGTGACGGGCGACCGCCACGACTCGAACACCGAGCTGATCGCGCAGGGAGCGGCCAACCTGGTCACGCCGCTGTTCGGCGGTATTCCCGCCACGGGAGCGATCGCCCGCACGATGACCAACATCAACAACGGAGGACGAACGCCGGTAGCCGGAATCGTCCACGCGGTCGTGCTGCTGCTGATCCTGCTGCTGATGATGCCGCTGGCGCAATATATCCCGATGGCCTGTCTGGCCGGCGTGCTGATCGTCGTGTCGTACAACATGAGCGGCTGGCGGACGTTCCGGGCGCTGCTCAGCAATCCGCGCGCGGACGTGGTGGTACTGCTGCTCACCTTCTCGCTGACCGTGCTGTTCGACCTGACCGTCGCGATCGAGGTCGGCCTGCTGATCGCCTGCGTACTGTTCATGAAGCGCGTGATGGAGACGACCGAGATCTCGGTGATCCGCGACGAGATCGATCCGGGCTCCGGACTGGACGTTGCCGTGCACGAGGAGCATCTGACCGTTCCCCGGGGCGTCGAGGTGTACGAGATCAACGGCCCGTACTTTTTCGGCATCGCAACGAAGTTCGAGGAGCTGATGGCCCAGCTCGGTGACCGGCCCAAAGTGCGCGTGATCCGGATGCGGAAGGTCCCGTTCATCGACTCGACGGGCATCCACAACCTGACGAACCTGTGCGTGATGTCGCGCCGCGAGAAGATCGAGGTCGTGCTGTCGGGCGTCAACGATACGGTACACGCCGCCTTGCAGCGCTCGGGTTTCTACGAACTGCTGGGCCCCGACAACATCTGCCCGAACATCAATGCGGCGCTGGAAAGAGCCCGACGGATTCTCGGGGAGTAAAAGCTCCGGCACGGACACCGGAGGAGATACGAGCAGGTCAGGACGGCCGGTCCGTTTTTCCGGGTAACCTTTTCCGCCGTTCTCAGAGAATCCGGCTCTCCGAAACTCCATACGGAGGTGCCGCTCTCGCAGGTCGGAACGGCACTCAAGAAGCTGATGCCCCAGTACCGTATCAAGCGCTACGGCTGCAAAACGCTCGGAGAACTGTACGAGAGGCTCGACCGGTACGAGCTCGTCAAGACGGAGAAAGGAGTGGCGGGGATGGTGAGAAGGAAAAAGAATTAGAAAGATCGTAATGATGCAATATCTAAAAGACAGGCGGAATAATTTCCGCCTGTCTTTCAAAGATTACCATTCATACCTTTTTGTCCATTTTATCACTTTCCCATCCGGTCCAGTTTTACAATGTTCCCATAAATAACGCCGATCTAGCGGTATTGCAATCTCATTCTCAATTTCCTTCTTAAGTTCATCCTTATCCAAACTATCCAAATAGACTTGTGCGTCGAATACTTGCTCTGTTGTTCGATTCACCACGAGCCAGCGGTTATCTTCGGTTTTTATCCAAACCAATGATTGAAGGAAGATACCATAACCAAAACAAAATTGCGGTTTCAGGCTCCAGATCAATTCTGCCTTTCGTTTTAATTCGGGCGTTATCGGTATTGGGTACGGACGGACAGGAATAGGTACACCGCAAACCATCACACGATCCAAATAACTACTGAAATAACGACCTTCTTTGAACAATAGAATATCATCAACAGGGAATAACTCGTTTTGAAATTCCAGAGAAGCCAAAAATTGATCCAAACGGGTATAATCGCGCTCGACAGAGTCTTCTTTTTTGATGTCCATGCTCGGAATGAACAGAAAATCCGCATCGCGTACCAATTCTCTCGTTTGGGAAGACGAGTATTTCCATAACGATTCCCATAAATTCCCAATCAGAATGGTCATGCTGTCGATGTAATGCTCCCTGCGATTTTGCATGTCGGTCACCAACTCGGAAAGAGTCATGACTCTTTGAGTGAATCCCGAACAGGGTATCAGCAGAAAAAGGCAGAAGACCAGTTTCTCGATTTTTCCATTCATCGCTTTCCGGTGTATCCGTTCGTCATGCGGGCGGGAAGGCTTCGCTCGTGCGCGAAGTCTTCCCGTCGCATCGTTCCGTTCTATTTTCCGACGAGGAAGCGGTACGAACCCGATCCGGCCTCGAAAGTCACGAAGCCGTCCGACGCGCGGACGTCGGTCAGGGCCGGATTCTCGGCGAGGGGTTTGCCGTCGGCTTCGACTTGCGAAACGTCAGATGCCGGAACGCGGAGCGTGGCCGTCGTATTGGCCGGTATCTCGACCGACCACGACAGACCGCCGCCGGTCCGTTTCCAATGGCTGCCGATCGTGCCGTACATCGACTCATAGGACGCATCGACCCATTCGAGCCCCTGCGGGAAGTCGGGCTTCATCAGAATGTGCTTGAAGCCCGGAGCCGCCGGATCGGCCCGGATACCGGCCAGGTTTTCCCATTCCCATGCGATCAGGTCGCCCAACTGCATCAGGTGATTGCCCGAGTTCATCGCCGGATCGGCCGTATCGCCGTTCCATAGCTCCCAGATCGTCGTCGCGCCGCGGTCGATCATATAACCCCAGCTCGGATAGGTGCGGTTCGTCGCGAGCGTCAGCGCCAGATCGGGCCGTCCGTAGCGACTCAGGCCCCGCATCATGAACTGCATGCCGATCATGCCCGTGCTGACGTGACTGTCGAAATCGACCTCGGTCCGGCGGACCAGCTCGTCGAACACTTTCTGCTTCAGCGTGTCGGGCACCAGTCCCTGCACGAGCGAGAGCAGGCCGGCCGATACGGTATTGTTGGCGTACTGTCCCGTCTCGGGATTCAGGAACATTCTATTATAAGCCTCCTTAACCCTCGCGGCCTGCTCCAGATAGGCCGGAATGTCCTCCTCATGGCCGGCCACCGCGGCGAAGCGCGCCATCATGTTCAGCAAACGATAGAAAAAGCTCGTCCCGACGAGCCGTCCGTCCGTTACGCGGGCTGGGTCCTGCGAGTGGATCATTTCGGGACTCTCGGGCGGCATGCACCAGTCACCGTAAACGTCCTTGACGACGATGTCGTTCTCGACCAGACGCTCGTTGGCATAGTCGATCCACTTCTTCATCGCCGGATAGTGCTCGCGGACCGCCTCTTCGTCGCCGTACTGGTTGTACAGCATATCGACGACGCACAGGTAGGCCGCCGGATACGTAACGTTCTCGCTGTAGAACGGCCAGTAAGTCGGCGACAGGTCGGGAATCATTCCGTCGGGAAGCTGCGAGTCGCGAATGTCGCGAGCCCATTTCTCGTAAAGCAGCGCCTGACGGAACATGAAGCTCTCGCCGATGCACTCCATCGCGCGGTCGCCGAGCCAGCCCATGCGCTCGTCGCGCTGCGGACAGTCGGTCGGCATGCTGCGGTAGTTGCCTCTCAGGCCCCAGTAGGCGTTCCGGTACACCTGATTGATCGTCGAATCGGACGTCTCGAAACGTCCCGTCGTGGGCATCGCGTCATAAATGACTTCTCCTTTCAGCTTCTCCAAGTCGGGCTTCGCGGCGGCTCCGGCGATCTCGACGTAACGGAAGCCATGATAGGTGAAACGCGGCGCCCACGAGAAAGTTCCGTCCTCGGCGGGCGTGTACAGATCGGTCGCCTTCGCCCCGCGCAGGTTGTCGACATAGAGGCTCCCGTCGTCCTGCAGCGTCTCGGCGAAGCGCAGCCGCACGGGCCGGTCCTTCCTCCCCTCGAGCTCGACGGCGAGCCAGCCGACCATGTTCTGTCCCATGTCGACGATCCATGTCGAGTCGTTCAGCGCGGCGATCGAAACCGGCTCAACCGTATCCATAACCCGGATATTCGGATTCGCCTGAGCAGTCAGCCGGCCTTCGGGAGCCGCGACGCTTCGGGCATCGCGCCACGACGAGTCGTCGTAGCCGTTGCGGCTCCAGCCCGGCATTTCGAGACGGGCGTCGTACGTCTCGCCGTCGTACTCGCTGTTGGCGACGATCGGGCCGTCGGTCGTGAGTTTCCAGCTTTCGTCGCTCGCGACGACCGTCCGGTTACCCTCGCTGTCCGTAATTTCGAGCTGGGCCAGCAGTTTCGGATAGCCGTAGTTGCGGACTCCGGGAATCGTGACCTGCGTGAACGGAATCGTATAAGTGGCCGTACGCATCGAGAAAAAGCGGCCGTTGCCCAGAATCACGCCGATCGTATTGACTCCCTCGTCGAGCAGGTCGGTCACGTCATACACATTGTAACAAACGGTTTTCGTATAGTCGGTAGCCGTCGGGGCGAGCACGTCCTCGCCTACGCGGCAACCGTTCAGATAGCATTCGTAGAGGCCGAGCCCGCTGACGTAGAGCCGCGCCTGCGCGATGTCGCGCCCCGCGTCGAACTCCTTGCGCAGATAGCGCGCGGCCAGGCGAGAAAATACGCCGAGCGTGTCGGTCCGGTTCAGACAGCTGTCGTACCCGATCCACCGGGCCTGCCAGTCCGAGTCGTCGAGCAGCGCCATCGACCAGCGGGACGGCTCGCTCCACAACGTGTCGCCGTGATTGGTCGCCACGCGCACTTTCCAGTAATAGTCGCGTCGGGATTCGAGCTCGGGTCCCTCGTAGGGCACCAGCACGGAGCGGTCGGACGGAACGTCGCCCGAGTCCCAGACCAGGCTCTCTCCGGTCTCCAGATCCCCGGGATCGGTCGAGACGAGAATCCGGTAGCCGGTCTGCACCGTAGCCGGCAGGACGGACTCGATCCGCCACGACAGGCGGGGATGCTCGGCTGCGACGCCCAGCGGACAGTCGAGCATCTCGACGGTCAGGCCGTTCACGGCAGAGCGCTCGTGACATCCGACCAGCAGCGCAGCCGGCACGAGCAGCGAAAACAAAGCAGTTTTTTTCATCATGATAACAGGCTTTCGGTTTGGATTATCGATCGGGTCCGCTGCCGTTCGGTCCGGACGACAGCAGAACAGAGGGCCGAGGTCCGCTATTTCAGCAGCGAGCGCAGAAAGCGCGACGTCTCGACCGCATCGTTCAGCCCGATCAGGCGTTCGATTTCGTCGTAGCGCTCGTCGACGATCGTCTCGTACTTCTTGATCCAGTGCAGACTTTCGGAAATAGCGCCGATCGCATCCTCGCGGTAGGGATACTGGTCCATCGACAGCCAGCCGCCGTAGCCGGTCTTGCGAAGCCAGAACATCATTTCGATATAGGTGGTCATATGCACGCTGCTGACGATCATGTCGTCGTCCCAGCAGCCGTGATTGTCGTTGAAGTGCATATGGAACAGCCTGTCGCCCGCCCGCTTGGCCAGCACGATGGACTCGGCCACGTTCTCGCCGCCGACGAAGCCGTGCCCCGTGTCGATCGTCACGCCCACGTTCCGGCAGCCGGTTTCCTGAGCAGCCAGAATCGTATCGGCCATGCGCGCATGGTACGAGAAGTTGCGCGGCTCCTTGGGCTTGTACTCCAGCGCGATCTTCAACGACGGGAACTCGGAAGCCAGCGCCCGGATCGCCTCGGTCATCCACTCCCGCTCGCGGTCGTAATCGGCCGTCAGCAGATAGTCGTAGCCGTCCTGAGCCATCCATAGGTTGACGATCCGGCAGTCGACCTGCAACGCCACCTCGCACATGCTTCTAAGATAGTCGAGCGCCTTGCGCCGCACGGCCGGATCGGTGCTCGAGATGGAGCCTTTGCCGTAATCGCTGTCGCCGAACGTATCGGGGATGATCGACGCGCACTCCAGCCCATAGCCGTCGAGGCGCTTTTTCATCTCCTTCGCATTGTCGGGACGGATGTCCCACGTACCGACGAGCTCGACGCCGCCGATATAGGGCATGTTCTCGGCAGCCAGTTCGAGCATCCGCTCGGACGAAGGATTCGTCTTGTAGCTTTTGCAGAAACGGTCGCAGGTGTTTCCCAGATTGCCCAGAATGATCGAATACTTGTTTTCCATAACGATTCGGTTTTAGGTTGGCAGATAGTTTCGGGTCGTTAACCCGGTGACAAACAGTCGCTAACAAATATAATGAAATATCCTGTATATTCCGAGACCGGAAAAGCTGTTTTCACACCGGAACGGACCGCCGCCGGAATATTTTTTGATAATATTCCGTAACTTGATTATCTTAGTCGCCAAACCAAACGCCATACATGGAAGTTTTCATCATCATCGGACTGATTCTGCTCAACGGAATCCTGTCGATGTCGGAAATCGCGATGGTCTCGGCCCGCAAGCCGAGGCTCGAAGCCGACGCCAAACGCGGAAGCCGGGCCGCCAAGACCGCGCTGAAACTCTCGGGTAATCCGGACGTTTTCCTCTCCACGATTCAGATCGGAATCACGCTGATCGGTATCCTGACGGGTATCTACTCGGGCGACATGCTGGCCCAGAGCTTCGGGAAAGTGCTCGCGCGGATTCCTGCGCTCGAGGCGCATTCGGTCGCGATCGCTCAGGTAATCATCGTAGTCACGGTCACTTATCTGACGCTGATTTTGGGCGAGCTGGTTCCCAAGCGAATCGGCATGAGCTCCTCGGAACGCGTAGCCAAGCTCGTGGCTCGGCCGATGAACTTGCTGTCGAAAATCGCGCTGCCGTTCGTCTGGCTGCTGTCGAAAAGCACGGCCGGCATGCTTCGCATACTGGGTATCAATACGGTCGACGGCAACAGAGTAACCGAGGAAGAGATCAAGGCGATTATTCAGGAAGGTGCCGCCGAAGGCGAGATCGAAGAGGTCGAGCAGGACATCGTCGAGCGCGTGTTCAACCTGAGCGATCGCAACGTTGGATCGATCATGACCCACCGCAGCGACATGGTATGGCTCGACACGAACGCCACCTGCGACCAGGTCGAGGATATCGTCAAGAACAACCTGTTCAACACCTACCCCGTAGCCGACGGCAACCTCGACTCGATCGTCGGAGTAGTCCACCTCAAGGACCTGTTCGGCCGGCTCGACGAACCCGGATTCACGCTGTCGCAGGTGATGCGCCCCGCGCAGTACATACCCGAGAACCTGAGCGTGTACAACGCGCTCGACCTGATGCGTCGCACTGGCGGCCGGTACGGCCTGGTGACCGACGAGTTCGGCAGCATCGAAGGCATCGTCACGCTCAAGGACATTATCAAGGCGCTGCTCGGCTCGATGCCCGAAGCGGGCGAGGAACAGGAAATCGTCACGCGCGAGGACGGCAGCCTGCTGATCGACGGCCAACTGTCGTTCTACGATTTTCTGGCCCATTTCGACATGGAGGACCTCTACAACGACTACAACTACAACACGCTCAGCGGTCTGATCCTCGAAAAGCTGGAACATATCCCCCATACGGGAGAGAAATTGTCGTGGCGCAACTTCGACTTCGAGATCGTCGACATGGACGGAGCGCGGATCGACAAAGTGCTCGTCACGCTGAAACGGCTCGAAGAGGCCGACGTTTAAACGGCCTCCTCGACATTTCCCGAGCGGAGATCGCAACGATTGCCGCCCCGTACCGTAGAACCGTTCCCGCCGGTCATCGTCACGCGCGTTCGTACCCGCGCCCACGACCGACAAGCCCCCGGAAACATACGGTCTTCCGGGCCCTGTCGTCCGTCGGCTACTGAATCGCTGCGAACAATCCCATAATCAACGAGAAGAAACACACATAAAGCACGATAACGATCGCGATCCAGATCAGCGACGCCTTGCAATAGTTGGCTTTCGTCGGATTCGCGCCTCCTCCGAACGCCCAGACGAACAGCATGATGATGTTCACCAGCGGCAAAGCCAGAATCAACAGCGTCAGCATCCATTCCCCGACCGACATGACCGGAGCGACGGGCTGCTGCCGAGCATCGCGGACGGGAACGTCCGCGGCGGATCGATTGTCCAGAATTTCCATGACTCGATTTTTTAAGGTTAGACGAATCAAGATAGCGACAATTTTCCGGCCAACCAAGCGCATGCGCGTTTCCCCCGGCCGAATCCGGCGCGATCCGCGACCAATCGCGCCCGCCGGACGGCCTTGAATCACGGCCCGGCACACGCTACCGCGCCTTATCGCCTTACTTTTCCGGACGGCTCCATGCGCGCAGCGCATCGCCGAAAGGCGGCCGGGCGATACCGCGTTCGGTCACTATGGCGGTAATCAGATCGCAAGGCGTCACGTCGAAAGCCGGATTGTATACTTTGACGCCACGGGGTGCCATGCGCTGCGCATAATGGGCCTCGGTCACCTCGGCCGGATCGCGCTGCTCGATAGGGATAGAGGCGCCGGTCGGACAGTCCGCATCGATCGTCGACGTCGGCCCGAGCACATAGAACGGAATGCCGTAGTGGCGAGCCAGCACGGCGACACCCGACGTGCCGATCTTGTTGGCCGCGTCGCCGTTCGCTGCGATGCGGTCGCAGCCGACCAGCACGGCCTGCACCCGACCCTCGCTCATCACGAGCGAAGCCATGTTGTCGCAGATCAGCGTCACGTCGACCCCGGCCCTCATCAGCTCGTAGGAGGTCAGTCGGGCTCCTTGCAGCAGCGGACGCGTCTCATCGACATAGACCCGAAAGCCATAGCCCCGCTCCTGCCCCAGATAGAGGGGAGCCAGTGCGGTCCCGTACTCCGACGTCGCCAGATGTCCGGCGTTGCAATGCGTCAGAATCCCCGCTCCGGGCTCGAGCAGCGACAGGCCGTACTCGCCGATCCGCCGACAGGCGGCGGCATCCTCCCGCCGGATCGCCTCGGCCTCGTCGCGCAGGCGGTCCCATATTCCGGCCGCCGGTTCGTCGCGGTGCGCCAGCAGGCAACTCCTCATGCGCTCCAGCGCGGCCGAAAGGTTGACCGCCGTCGGCCGCGAGGAGGCAAGATAGGCGGCCGTCCGGTCGAATGCTCCGTAAAGGTCGTCGAAACAAGAGCCGCCGGCCCGCCGACAACACACGTAAATGCCGTAGGCGGCCGTCACGCCGATAGCCGGCGCGCCCCGCACCTTCAGCTCGCGGATGGCTTCCCATATCTGTTCCGGGGTCCGCAGCTCCACATAAGTCTCCTCCCCGGGCAGCCGGGTCTGGTCCAGAATAACGACGGCTCCGCGCGGCTCGTCGAGCCGCACCGTCCGCAGATCGGAGAAAAATTCGTTCGTCATCGCATATACCGAAAATTTAAAGGCACGGTAGTCTCCGAAACCGGACCGCCGTGCCTTCTTCTTCAGGGGAAAGCGGAACACCGCCCGCCGTTCCTCTTTACTCGACTAATTCATTCCGGACTTGGCGCGGACATATTCGTCGATCGCGCGGGCCGCCCGGCGTCCGGCACCCATGGCGAGAATCACCGTGGCCGCACCGGTCACCGCGTCTCCTCCGGCGAAGATACCCTCGCGGGAGGTCTGCCCGTGCTCCTCGTCGGCCACCAGACAGCCCCGGCGGTTGGTCTCCAGACCGCGCGTCGTCGAGGCGATCAGCGGATTGGGCGACGTGCCGAGCGCCATGATCACGACGTCGCACCCGATCTCGAATTCCGACCCCTCGACCGCGACGGGCGAGCGGCGTCCCGACGCATCGGGTTCGCCGAGCTCCATACGCACGCAGCGCAGGCCCCGGACCCAGCCTTTCTCGTCGCCGAGCACCTCGATCGGGTTGGTCAGCATCCGGAACTCGATGCCCTCCTGCTTGGCATGGTGCACCTCCTCGGCCCGGGCCGGGAGCTCGGCTTCGCTGCGGCGGTAGACGATATGCGCTTCGGCCCCCAGACGGGCGGCCGTCCGCACGGCATCCATCGCCACATTGCCGCCGCCGACTACGACAACGCGACGGCCGACGTAGATCGGCGTATCGTAGGTGTCGTCGTAAGCTTTCATCAGATTGGCGCGGGTCAGGAATTCGTTGGCCGACACCACGCCGTTCAGATTCTCGCCCGGAATGCCCATGAATCGGGGCAGTCCGGCTCCCGAGCCGATGAACACGGCCGAGTAGCCTTCCTCGTCGAGCAGCGAGTCGACCGTCACGGTATGGCCGACGATCACGTCGGTCTCGATCCGCACGCCGAGCCTCAGCACGTTCTCGATCTCCCGGGCGACGACCTTGTCCTTCGGAAGGCGGAATTCCGGAATACCGTACTGAAGCACGCCGCCGGCCTTATGCAGCGCCTCGAAGATCTTCACCTCGTAGCCCATTTTGGCCAGATCGGCCGCGCAGGCCAGCCCGGCCGGACCGCTGCCCACAACGGCCACCTTGCGCCCGTTGGACGGGGCCGGAGCGGCCGCCTCCGCGCCATGCTCGATGCTCCAGTCGCCCACGAAGCGCTCGAGCTTGCCGATCGCGACGCTCTCGCCCTTGACGCCGAGAATGCACGATCCCTCGCATTGGGTCTCCTGCGGGCAGACCCGACCGCAGACCGACGGCAGCGAACTGTCCTGCGCGATGATCCGGGCCGCTTCGGCGAGATTTCCGTCGCGCAGTTGCGCGATGAACTGAGGAATCTGCAGCGACACGGGGCAATGCTCGACGCAGCGCGGCTTCTTGCAGCCCAGACAACGGCTCGCCTCGAGCCGGGCCTCGTCGAGGTCGTACCCGTAGCAGACC
>CABUJP010000069.1:0-12520 GCA_902491835.1 uncultured Alistipes sp.
CCTATTGCACGCGGGTAGGCAGCGGACCGTTCCCGACCGAGCTTTTCGACGAGGACGGAGAGCGGATGCGCCAGATTGGCATGGAATTCGGAGCGACGACCGGGCGGCCTCGCCGTTGCGGTTGGCTCGACATGGTCGCGCTGAAGTACTCGGTCATGATGAACGGCGTCACGTCGCTGATCATGATGAAAGCCGACGTGCTGAACGATTTCGACCGGCTGAAGGTAGCCGTAGCCTACCGCGTGAACGGGGAGCGGACAACCGAGTTCCCGTTCGAGACCGCCGGGGAAATAGTTCCGGAGTACAGGGAGTTCGAAGGGTGGAAATGCGACATCAACTCGATGCGCAGCTACGACGAGTTTCCCCGTCAGCTCAAGGAGTACGTCGAGTTCATCGAGCGGGAGACGGGCGTGCCGGTCAAGATCATTTCGGTAGGTCCCGACCGCGAGGAAACGATTGTCAGGTAAAACAAAACGATACGACGATGAGAACGACCAAAGGATCCATGGCAGCCATGATGGCGGCCGCGCTGCTGATGACCGGATGCGCGGCGTTCCAGAACATGAGCAAAACGGGACAGGGCGCCACGATCGGCGGAGGCGGAGGTGCCGTAGCCGGCGCGGCTATCGGAGCGATGGCCGGAGGCGGCAAGGGCGCGGCCATCGGAACAGCGGTCGGCGCGGGTCTCGGAGCCGGAGTAGGCGCGCTGATCGGCCGCCGGATGGACAAGCAGAAAGCCGAGCTCGAGAAAATCGAGGGCGCGCAGGTGGAAACCGTCACGGACGAAAACGACCTGCAGGCGATCAAGGTCACGTTCAACGACAAGATACTGTTCGCCACCGGCAAGAGCGACCTGAGCGACGCCTCGCGGAGCGCGCTGGGCAAGTTCGCCGCCTCGCTCGCCCAGTCGCCCGAGACGGACATAGCCATTTACGGGCACACCGACAACACGGGCAGTCGCGCGGTCAACCAGAAGCTCAGCGAGGAGCGCGCGCAGGCCGTAGCGAACTATCTGATCGGACAGAAGGTCGATCCCGCGCGGATCACGACCCGGGGCCTGGCCTACGACTCGCCGATAGCCGACAACTCGACCGAGGAAGGCCGCGCGCAGAACCGGCGCGTGGAGATACTCATCACGGCCAACGACCAGATGATCCAGCAAGCGCAGGACGGCACGCTGAAATAACCGCGACCGGCGCCGGACGATACGATCCGTCCCGCGATAGTGCGGGGCGGATCGATTTTTCTCCGGCCGGTCCGAAAAACCGTTCCTCCCGAACCGGGAGCTTCGTTTCCGCGCGGCAAGCGGCCGAACGGTCGCGGATCGGATAGCGGATCGATCGGGTCCGTCGTCGCCATTCGTTATCCGTCGGCGCTTCCGGCGCGAACCTCCGATTCCAGCCGGTGCAGGCTCCGCTTTACGACGGCGGGAACGATCATCCGGTGAAACGGCTTGATAAAGCAGAAATAGCACCGCCCCAGCCGGTCGTTCAGCCGGACGGCGGTCGTCACGCTCAGCGTCTTTTCCCGCCCGTCGCGGCCGCCCCGCTCCACGAGCAGCGAAACCCTCAGATCGAGGTGCCGGTCGTTGTCGCCGAGCACGATCTCATCCGTCGAGCGGGCAAGTACCTCGAATATCCCGACCCGTTCTCCCGACTCCCATTTCCCGCCGTGCCCGGCAGCATTCTTTCCTCGCGCCGCCGGAGTCTTGAACCCGAAAACCGACACGATTCGGTTTCGCAGCGCGAACAGCCCCTCGACCCAGCGAGGGCCCGGCCCGACGAACGCTTCCGCCAGATCGGACAGCCCGATCCGATCACCGGGATCCGCCACCGCGAACCGGTAGCGATCGACATAGTCCCATCGCGAGCATTCCGAATAGAGCAACGACTCTTTCCCTATTTCCATTCCGATAGATACTTTATGCGAGGTCATGCCGCAAATATTCCCGGACAGGATCCCGTCCGGGCGACGCTTCAGGGCCTCGACCGAAGGCAAAGATAGGACAAAAGCGCGAGTCCGCCCCCCAACCGCCCTTGCATCCGAAGAACATCCAAACGGCCGATCCGCACTCCGCCGCTTGGCCGTTTGGATGCGGATCGTTAACTTTGTAAGGACAAACGACCGGACTATGACAAGTTATCTGCAGGCCGAGGGGCTCACCAAGTCGTTCGGAGAACGGGTGCTTTTCGAGAACCTTTCGCTCGCCGTCGGCGAGGGCCAGCGCATCGGGCTGATCGCGAAAAACGGAACGGGCAAGACGACGCTGCTGAACATCCTCGCCGGAAAAGAAGACTACGAGGCAGGGCGCATTACGCGGAGACGCGACCTGAAAATCGCCTATTTGGAGCAGGACCCGAAGCTTCCGGCGGGCAAGACCGTGCTCGACGCCTGCCTCACGGGCGACTCGCCGGCCCTGCGCGCGATCGCGGCCTACGAACTGGCGCTCGGCTCGGGCGACGAGGAGAGTCTGCACCGGGCCATGGCCGAAATGGACGTCCGGCAGGCATGGAACTACGAATCGCAGGTCAAGCAGATTCTCACCCGGCTGCGCATCACCGACTACGCCCAGCCGACCGAGCAGCTGTCGGGCGGACAAGTCAAGCGCGTGGCGCTTGCAGGCGCGCTGATTCGCGAGCCGGAGCTACTGATTCTGGACGAACCGACGAACCACCTCGACCTCGAGACGACCGGATGGCTCGAGGATTACCTCTCCCGCTCGCGGATGAGCCTGCTGATGGTCACGCACGACCGCTACTTTCTGGATCGCGTATGCACCGATATCGTCGAGCTCGACGACCGCACGACCTACTCCTACAAGGGCAATTACAGCCTCTATCTGGAAAAGCGGCAACAGCGGCTCGACGCGGCGGACGCCCGACGCGAGCGCGACGCGAACCTCTATCGCAAGGAGCTCGACTGGATGCGACGGCAACCGCAGGCACGAGGCACGAAAGCCCGTTCGCGGATCGAGTCGTTCCGCGAGCTCGAAGAGCGGCTGCGCAAGCGCCGGGAGAGCGGAAACGTCCGCCTCGACACGAAAGCAACCTATATCGGTAAGAAAATATTCGAGATCAACGGCTTGCGCAAACGGTTCGGCGACCGGATCATTCTCGACGGGCTGGATTACCGTTTCGCTCGCTACGAGAAAATGGGCATCATCGGCGACAACGGCACGGGAAAATCGACTTTCATCCGGATGCTGCTGGGGCTGGAGCCGCCCGACGCGGGAACGATCGACATAGGCGAGACGGTCCGCTTCGGCTATTATGCGCAACAAGGGCTCTCGTTCGACGAGAACGCGAAAGTGATCGATGTCGTCAGTGAGATCGCCGAGCAGATCGAGCTCGGGGACGGAAGGCGCCTCAGCGCGTCGCAGTTCCTGCAGCATTTTCTTTTCCCGCCTCAGGCGCAGCACGACTTCGTGGGGAAGCTCAGCGGCGGGGAACGGCGCAGGCTCTACCTGTGCACGGTACTGATGCGCAATCCGAACTTCCTGGTGCTGGACGAGCCGACGAACGATCTGGATATCGTGACGCTGCAGGTGCTCGAAGAATACCTGCAAGGGTTCGGCGGCTGCCTGATCGTCGTCTCGCACGACCGCTATTTCATGAACAAGGTCGTGGATCATCTGCTGGTATTCGAAGGCGAAGGAAGGATCAGAGACTTTCCCGGGAACTACGACGAATACCTCGAATGGAAACAGCTGCGCGACGCCGAGCTTCGGACACGGCACGACGCAGAAAGCGGGACGGCCCCGGTCCAGAAGCGGCCCGCCCGCAACGACAAGCGTCGCCTCTCGTTCAACGAGAAGCGCGAGCTCGAGCGGCTGGAGAAGGAAATTCCCGAACTGGAGGCGCGCAAGGCCGAGCTGGAGCAGTCGCTCTGCAGCGGCACCCTGCCGATCGACGAGCTGACCCGCCGCTCGGTGGAAGTGTCGGAGCTGATCGGACGGATCGACGAGCTGAGCATGCGGTGGCTCGAACTGAGCGAGATCGGAGAATGAGTACCCGGTGTCCCGACCGCTTCCGCGACAAAAGGCTTCGTCGGCCCCCCGAACGGCCCGGACTTTCCGAGCGAAACATCTTCGGACACTGCCCTACGAGCCCTACCCGACTTCGGGACCGACCGGATGACGACACGGACTCCGCTATGGTCTCCGGCTCCGCGATGCTCCGGTAAGAATCAGGAATCTACTTTATTATTTGTCGAACCCAAACGATCGAAGCATGAAATCTCCCCTCGGACCGATTCTCGGAATCGCTTCAGCGGCGATCTTCTCCACCGGTCTTCTCGCCGAAACGGCGGGAAAATCCCCTTGTGAGGACGTACCTATTCTGTCGCCGCTTTCCTACCGGTTCGGCGTGGGATGGGCCATCATATTGGAAGCGTTTACTTTCGCCGTCCTTCTGATCGCGCTGAAAACATTCGGCAAGACCACGCGCCAATATATCCGCCGCAAACGCAACGAGCAAAGAATGAACCGCTTATTCGACAAGGAATCATGATAAGACCCTACACGCCTCAGGACAGGCAAAAGCTGTGCGACCTGTTCGCCGAACTGATCGAGAACCACAAGGAATACATCTCGCACGGAGAGTTGCAAATGGGCATCGCGACGAACCGGGGCGAGCTCGCTCCCGATTTCCGGGATGCGTGGCTCCGCTATCTGGACCGTCAGATAGCCGATCCCGAAACCCGGATCATGCTGGCCGAGCGGGACGGAGCACTGGCAGGATTCGTCATTTACGGAATCAACCGCAACGGAGTCGCCCCCTACGGCGTGATCTACGATGTGGGCCTCCTTCCCCGGCACCGGTCCCGGGGGACGGGCAGCCTGCTGGTGCGAACGGCCCTCGACGCGCTCCGCGAGAAGGGAATCGCCGACTGCTATCTCGAATCGGGAGTAGACAACCACTCCGCCCACCGTTTTTTCGAGAAATTCGGCTTCGGACAGGTTTCCTGCATTTTCCGGGCAAAGCTGTAAATACGCAACCGGAACAAGCTCCGCGACTCAGTTCCGTCATATGCGTTCTCTTGCGCTCTCCTTCACTGGCGGGGCCGGTATTCCATACGTTTCGTACTTTCGTTTTATGTCCTCGGCCGGAATTTTTCCGAAGAAGCGCCCGTGCAAGTTTCGTTTCCGATCCGACCATTTCCGAAGACGGCCTGTCCGGAATCGCGGCTGTGCTCCGGCAACAAAACGGGAAAGGGCTCCGGCATATACTGCCGGAGCCCTTTTCTGGCTCTTCCGGTTATCCTTTGTCGTCCGAACGGGTTACTTCACGTCGTCCCAATCGTCGGTCCGGAACGGGAAAGCGGGAAGTCCGCCGGTGTTGGTCAGCGTGGCGGCAGCCGGCACGTTGCGGAACGCATAGCGGACGGCCACCGGCTCGGAAACCAGTTCCGAGGAGACGACCACCGTGTAGGGCTGCCCCCAGATGTATTCGGCGCGCGCCGGGATGAAGACCTTGTCCGCTCCGGCGATCTCGAAGCCCTTGATACGCCCCTTATAGTTCGGGCCGAGCGTTCCCTCGGTCTTGAACTGCAGAATCGCCTTGCCGTCCTCGAAGCGAACCGACTCGAAGCGAGGGCTCTCGGCGATCAGCCCTTGGAGACCGTAAGTCTTGGTAAGGGCCAGCAGAGCCAGCCGGCGACCGATCTGGTCTTTCTCGGAAGGGTGGATCGTGCCGGCATTGGCCATGTCGGACGTACCGATCATCGCGCAGTTCGGGATACGATCCGCCGCCGCCAGCTGCTGCTCGATCATCAGCGGCAAGACGATGCCGTCGGTTCCCCCCTCATAGATATGCGGAACGAGCTGCACGAAGTAGAACGGCATGTCGGGATCGCCCCAGTCGCCGGGCCACTGCGAAACCAGCTTCTCCATATAATGCGCGTAGTGGGGGTAATTGTTCGTGTGAACGTTCGACTCGCCCTGATACCAGATAAAGCCTCGCGCCGTCATGTTGAGCAGCGGACGGATCATCGCGTTGTACAGATACCCGACTTTGTTCGGATTCTCGAAGCGGTCGTTCGTCTGCACGATGTCGGCCTCGACCTCGCGGGCAGTGGCCTCGGGCATCCATGCCTCGATGCGCGTGCCGCCCCACGCCGTCTGAATCAGGCCGACAGGCACGCCGAGCGCATCGTTCAGATCGCGCGCGAAGAAATAGGCCGCCGCGCTGAACGGAGCCACCGACTCGGAAGACGAAACCTTCCATTCGCCCCCGCAG
The DNA here is from genome assembly GCA_902491835.1 of uncultured Alistipes sp. Classification (GTDB taxonomy): domain Bacteria; phylum Bacteroidota; class Bacteroidia; order Bacteroidales; family Rikenellaceae; genus Alistipes_A. The sequence goes on from CABUJP010000069.1 coordinate 6,237, forward strand.
GTGTCCACCGGTTGCGGACTGGTCACCATCGGGGTGTAGAACAGACGGATGTCCTTGTACTTGGGAGCCTCGATCAGCGCCTCGACCCCGCCGTCGACCGGCTCGCCCAAATTACCGGTCATCGACATCTGCATGTTCGACTGCCCGGAGCAGACCCACACCTCGCCGATCATCACGTTCTCCAGCGTAACGGGATCGCCGTCGCTGATGCGGATCGTATAGGGGCCTCCGGCAGCGGGAGTGGAAACCTTCAGCAGCCACTTGCCATCGGAGTCGGACTGCGTCGTGTACTTGCGGCCGTCCCACGAGGTCGTGACCGTCACCTTTTTCGACGGCGAAGCCTCGCCCCACAGGTTCACGTCGCGCTCCCGCTGGAGCACCATGTTGCTGCCGACCAGCGCGGGCAGCTTGATCTTGGCGAAAGTCGGGCAAGCCATCAACAGCGACAGGCCGACAAGCAGAATTTTTTTCATAGCGTGTTTCGTTTTATTGTTAGCAGTTCAATATCGGTCGCAATCGATCAGCGTACATCGTTCCAATTGTCCGTCCGGAACGGATAGGCGGGTAGATCGCCGGAATTGACCAGCGTCGCGGCCCGGGGCATGTTACGGAACGCATAGCGGACGGCTACAGGAGCGGAAACCCGGTCGGAATGTACCGTCACTTCGGGAACGCCCGGAACATACTCGGCCTCGGCCGGCACAAAAACGCGGTCGGCCCCGGCGATCTCGAAGCCTTCGATCGGGCCCTTCCAGCTCGGTCCCATGATGCCGTCGGTCCGGAAGCGAACGATCGCCCGCCCCTCCTCGAAGCGGACCGACTCGTAGCGGGGACTCTGGGCGATCAGCGCGCCGTAGCCATAGGTCTGCTTCAGCGCCAGCAGGGCCAGACGCTCGCCGACCCGAATCTTGTAGGGCGGATGAATGGTCTGCTCGGAACCGGCATCGGTCGTCGAGGCCATGCCCGAAAACGGGATCAGGTCGAGCGCCAGCGCCTGCTGCTCGACGGTCAGCGGCAGCGCGATGCCTTCGGCATCGTCGTAGGGAAACGGGGCGAGCTGCACGAAATAGAACGGCATCTCGGCATTGCCCCACCGTCCGCGCCAGAGCGACGCGAGCTCCTGCATATAGCGCGCGTAGCCGCCGAAAGCGAGATTCGCCTCGCCCTGATACCAGAGAAAGCCCCGGGCCGTGAAATTCGTCAACGGGCAGATCATCGCGTTGTACAGCCGGGCCGTCTTGTTCTGTTCGTCATAGGCGGGATCGGACTCCAAGATATTCGGCAATACCTTCTGGGCAGCCGAAACGGTCATCCACGCCTCGATCCGCGTACCGCCCCAATCGGACTGGATCATACCGACCGGAATATTCAGCGTCTCGCACAGCCTTCGTCCGAAAACATAGCCTGTCGCGGTAAAGCCGGGCACACTGTGCGCCGAAGAAACCTGCCAGCCTCCCATGCCGTCGCAGTCGTCCTTCGGCTCGGAAGCGGCTTCCGGACGGACATGGAACAGTCTCAGGGAAGGATATTTCCCGGCCTCGAGCATCAGCTCGTTCATCCGCTCGGTCGGATCGCCCGGATAGCCGCAGACGGGCATCCCCATGTTCGACTGGCCGGAACAGATCCATACCTCGCCGATCATCACGTTTTCGAGCATGACGGGCTCGCCGTCGCTGATACGGATCGTATAGGGCCCTCCGGCGGCAGGAGTCGCCACCTTCAGCAACCAGTTGCCGTCGGCATCGGCCCGGGTCGCATACTTGCGACCGTCCCATGAAGTCGTGACCGTGACTTTCTTCGACGGCGAAGCCCAGCCCCAGAGATTGGCGTCGCACTCTCGCTGAAGCACCATGTTGCTGCTCAGCACCGAGGGCAGCTTCACCTTGGGAAAGACCGGTCCCGCTGCAAACAGGCCCCATGCAAGAACAAGCAGTTTTTTCATTGTTTTCTTCATTCGTAAGGTAAAGTCCGGGGCCGCATGCAGAAAACGGCGCCCCCGTATCTTCGCCGGGAAGAAACCGGAGGAGCTGCGGAACAGCGGCCGATAGTCAAAAGTACGAAATTTTCCGGGACTCCGCTATATTTTCTCGGTCAGTTTCTGTACGACGCGGAAATTATTGAAAAATTCCTTGGCGAAAACCCGGATCACGTTATAGGCCGGAATGGCCAACAGCATGCCGAGCACGCCGGCCAGCGACCCGGCGATCAGGATCACCAGAAAGATTTCGAGCGGATGGGCTTTCGCCCGGTTGGAGTAGAGCACCGGCTGCAGGACGAAATTGTCGATGCCCTGAGCGACCAGAATCGTCCCGGCCACGCGCATCGCAAGTCCGGCCGTCGACACGTCGCCGCCGGCCGCGCCGGTGACGCCTATGAAAATACCCACAGCGGCGCCTATCCACGGGCCCAGATAGGGAATGACGTTCAGTACGCCGACGATCAGTCCGATCACGAGCGCGTTATGCGCCGAAAAGCCGAGCATGAGCAAGCCGAGCGAAACGATCAGCGTCATGATCGACGACTCGGCGACGATGCCGGTAAAATAGCGGATCAGCAGATGAGTCACCGAGTCGAGCGCCCGGGTAATGTTGGGCTCATACTTCTTAGGAAACATGATGACCACCATATCGGTGAACAAGTGGCTCTCCTTCAGGAAAAAGAAAGTGATGAACGACACGGAGAAAGCGGCGATCACCGTATCGCCGACCGTCGTAACGATCGACGAGAGCAGGTTATTGATCACGCCGATGTCGAGCAGCGGCTTGATTTGCTCAGAAATCGCATCGACCAGCGAGAACTCGCTGTCGTCGATCGAGAAAACGCGCCGGATAAAACTCTCGAGCGACATCAGCGGCTCTTGGAACGACTGGATGATCTGCGGAACATCGAGCGAGGAGAACTCGCGGATTTTCTGGAAAACGATCGGAACGAAAAGCCAGAAGACTCCCACGACGACGACCCAGATCGCGAGCAGCGTGCACAAGGCGGCCAACGAGCGAGGGAACCGCGTCCGCCGGACATGCAGTCCCGAGAGCAGGTCGGTCAGCGGCTTGCCGATGATCGCCAGTACGGCCGACACCAGAATGTAGGCGACCACGTTGCTGAAATACCACACCAGAAAGAGAACCACTGCCGTGATAGCACCTGCAACGAGATATCGGTATAGCTTGGACATGAGTTCCGCTCGGTTTTCCGCTGGAATCGCCCGAATACGCCCGGGCCGGGCACAGTTACTCTTTCTTTTTCAGCCGGGCGATCAGCGTCTGCGTACCGACGACCTTGTCGCCCAAACGCACCTGCACGTCGGCATCCGTCGGAAGGAACAGATCGACCCGCGAGCCGAACTTGATGAAGCCGCACTGGGTGTTCTGCTCGGCCCGCCCCCCTACCCGGGCATACGAAACGATCCGCCGCGCGACCAGCCCCGCGATCTGGCGGAACAGAATCTTCTGCCCGCCCATGTCGATCACGGTCGTCGTGCGCTCGTTGTCCTCGGACGACTTGGGATGCCACGCGACCATGAACATCCCGTGGTGATGCCGGAAATAATCGACCGTTCCGGATACGGGAAACCAGTTGACGTGCACGTTCCAAATCGACATGAAAACCGAAACGACAATCCGCGTATCATGGAAGTACTCGTTCTCCTCGACCTCCTCGAGCGCCACGACGGTCCCGTCGGCCGGCGAGTAGACCCCGTTCTCGTCCCGCACCGGAGGACGGCTCGGACAGCGGAAGAACGACGTGACGAACACGACGCAGGCAAGCGCCGCAACCGCAACGGCCCATGCGACGGCCGACGGCAGCAGATAGGCCGCAGAAACCATGACGACAGCCGCAAAGACTGCGGTAATCAGTATGATAGAGGCTCCTTCCTTATGGATTCTCATGGGTTATCGTTTGGTTCAGCCGGCAACGGCTCCGACCGGGCCGCCGCTCAGCACACAAATATAGGCAAATATAGCGAAATACGCATAAACGAAAGGCACGGCCAGAATCAGCGCGTCGAAACGGTCGAGAAATCCGCCGTGACCGGGGATGCTGTTTCCCGAATCCTTCAGGCCGGCCGAGCGCTTGAGCATCGACTCGACCAGATCGCCCAGTACGCCGGCGACAGCCACCACGAGACCCGCCCCGCCCCACAGCAACCCGTGAGCCGCATCGCCCGGCCCGGCGTACAGGCCGTACAGCCACCCGACGGCCACAGCGCACAGAACGCCTCCGGCGAAGCCTTCCCAAGACTTTTTCGGGGAAATTCGCTCGAACAGCCTGTGTCGGCCGAACAGCGAACCCGCCAGATAGGCCCCCACATCGTTGGCCCAGACGATGAATATGATCGCAAGCATATCTCCCGGCACATAGGACGGACCGGCAGAACAAGCCCCATGCAGCGGAATCGTCGCAAGCAGCGCGAAAGGCAAGGCGATATAGACCAATCCTCCCAGCTCCCAACAGATATTGCCGAGCGGATCCTCGTGCCGGCGGTACAACTCCGCGACGAACAGCGCGAAAATCATCGGCAGCAGCAGCGCGAAAGCCGGCGCGGGACATCGCCCGGTCTGCACGGCGAAGGCCAGCGCCAAAACGCTCAGCCCGATTACGACGGGATACGCTACGAGCGGACGAGCCCCCTTGAGCCGAGCGATGCGGAAGAACTCCACGAGCGACCCGGCCATCAGAACGGCCACCAGAACGAGCATAGAGAACGGAGACCACAGCACGGCTCCGAGCACGACGACGAGCAGGCCCGCCCCGCTGAGCGTGCGGATCAGAAAATTCTTATTCAGCAGCGAGCTCACCGTCCAAAGGTTCTTCGACTTTGACTTCGGTTTCCTCGCGGATTTCCCCGCGGCGCTTGCCGAAAATCTTCTCGAGGTCCTCGGCGAAAATCACCTCGCGCTCGAGCAGCAGCTCGGCGAGCTGCGTCAGGCCGTCGCGGTGCTTCTCGAGCGTCTCGAGCGCCCGCGCGAAAGCCCCGTCGATCAGCTTCTTCACCTCGTCGTCGATCTGCTGAGCGGTCATCTCGCTGTACGGCTTGGTCAGCGCCATGTCGGCCTGACCGGTCGAATCGTAGAAGCTGCGGTTGCCCAGCTGCTCGCTCATGCCGTAATAGGCCACCATCGCATAGGCCTGCTTGGTCACGCGCTCCAGATCGTTCAGCGCGCCGGTCGACACCATGCCGAAATTCATCAGCTCCGACGCACGGCCGCCCAGAATGGAGGCCATCTCGTCGAGCATCTGCTCCTTGGTCGTGATCTGCCGCTCCTCGGGCAGATACCATGCCGCGCCGAGCGCCTTGCCGCGCGGGATGATCGTCACCTTGATCAGCGGATTCGCGTGCTCGAGCACCCAGCTTACGGTCGCATGTCCCGCCTCGTGGTAGGCGATCGTCTTCTTCTCCTGCGGCGTAATAATCTTGTTCTTACGCTCCAGACCGCCGATAATCCGGTCGATCGCATTGAGGAAGTCGTCCTTCTCGACCTGACTCTTGTTGCCCCGCGCGGCGATCAGGGCCGCCTCGTTGCAGACATTGGCGATATCGGCACCCGAGAAGCCCGGCGTCTGCTTGGCCAGAAAATCGCGGTCGAGATTCGGGTCGAGCTTCAGATTCTTCAGGTGCACGTCGAATATCTCGCGCCGCTCTTTCAGATCGGGCAGCTCGACGTTGATCTGACGGTCGAAGCGCCCGGCGCGCAGCAGCGCCTTGTCGAGTATGTCGGCCCGGTTCGTCGCGGCCAGCACGATCACGCCGGCATTCGTGCCGAAGCCATCCATCTCGGTCAGTAACTGGTTCAGCGTATTCTCGCGCTCGTCGTTCGACGAGAATCCGGCGTTCTTACTCCTCGCCCGGCCGATCGCGTCGATTTCGTCGATGAAGACGATGCAGGGCGCCTTTTCCTTGGCCTGACGGAACAGGTCGCGCACGCGCGAAGCCCCGACGCCGACGAACATTTCGACGAAGTCCGATCCGCTGATCGAGAAGAAAGGCACGTTCGCCTCACCGGCCACCGCCTTGGCGAGCAGTGTTTTGCCGGTCCCCGGAGGACCCACCAGCAGCGCGCCCTTAGGAATCTTGCCTCCCAAATCGCGGTACTTGCCGGGATTCTTCAGAAAATCGACGATCTCCATGATCTCGACCTTGGCCTCCTCCAGCCCGGCCACGTCCTTGAACGTGATCGTCACGTTCGAGCCCTTGTCGAACATCTGGGCCTTGGCCTTGCCCACGTTGAATATGCCGCTGCCCGAACCGCCGCCCCCGCCGCGCGACATGCCGCGCCACAGGA
>CABUJP010000070.1:0-12258 GCA_902491835.1 uncultured Alistipes sp.
CACGACCAGCCGCGACGCGAACATTCATCGACGAGGCATTTCGCAGCACCGACAAACCTCTCGGTACGGCCCTTTCCGGGCAGTCTACGAACGCTCGCCGCGCGCGGGCAACCATCGGACCGTCATTACCGCTGCGTCCCTGAGCCACTGCACAGCGATGCCCCCGTACCCGTCCGAACAAGTGGTTTCCGTAAGTACGCTCGCGCCCGGAACCGACAGGGAGCCGCTTCCCGCAACAGACAACGGGCGCTTTCGGAGCGCCCGTTGTCTGCATTACGGTCAGTCGTTCTCGGGCGTCAGACGGCCGGACGCCCCTCTTTTCATCGGCGGCGCGGGATCAGCAGACCGGGGCATCGCATCGTTCGCGACGATCGTACCGGTATACTGAATCAAATTGCTGTCGGACACCATGTCCAGCACGGCACGGCCCGTCACCCGATAGATCGTAAAAACGAACGCATAGGTCGCTCCCGTATCGTCCTTGGCCGAGAACGAGACCTTCCACCCGGTATCGTTCATTTCATTCCGGTAACCGGACAGGCTGTCGGTATCGAAATTGGCGATCGCGTTGTACGTCAGCGCCCGTCCGACAACGACCGGCATGTGCACCTGCAATTGCTCCCTGAAAATCCCGACATAATAGTAGTAGCCGTCGATAATCTGCGACTGCATCCGCGGACTCCACATCATACTGACGGGCAGGAACTGGAACTCGCCCGACGAGACCAGCGAGTCGATCCGCGCCGAGAACCGCTGCTGCCGGGCTTCCCTCTCTCGGGCCGCACGCTGGCGACGGTCCGACATGCCCGGGCCGTCGCCCTGCCCCGCGGACAGGGAGAAAGCCGGACAAGCGACCGATAGCACGGCGGCGGAGAGCCAAACCCACATTCCTTTCATAGTAAGACAGTACGGCCTAATAGATCGCTTGCACCGTACCGTTATAAGTCACCGTCGGATACATTTGCGAGGCGAGAGTCAGCACGGCCTCCCGCGTGATCGAGTAAATCTTGAACGTGAACGTATAGGTATTGGTCGAGTAGAGGTTCGACATGAACGAAACGGTCCACCCGTCCTCGTCCTGCACGGCCGTGTACTTTTGAATGTCGAAGGTGATGTAGTTCATAATGGTCAGATGGTAAGGCGGAACCTCGCCGACGATATAGGGCATATCGATGTCCATGTAGTCGCCGCGCATCGACAGGAAATAGAGTACGCTGTAAATCTGGTGCATGTTGCCGGCCGGCTCCTGCTGGAAGCTGTTCGGAACGAACTTGTAGTTGCGGCTCAGCACAACCGAGTCCATATACTTCAGCTCGTTCTGATGACGCACGGCGCGCTCCTCGACACGCTGCTCGTGGCGCTGTTCTCTCTGTTCGCGAGTCATCGTCGACTCGTCCTCGGGTGCTTGGGCCGCGGCCGACAACGCTATCATCGTGGCGGCCAGAATCAAATACAGATGTTTCATGGCATTAAAATGGTTTAAGTGACTTTAGCTGACGTCGGTCCGCGTCTGTCCGTCAACGGCGCGCGGCCGATACGGCGCACTCAAACAAATTCCCTGCCTAAAACATCGAAAACAAGCAAATTAGCCCGTTTGGAATATAAAAACCGCTACCGCCTCCCCTTAAAACCGGCAGACCGCTCAGTTCGAGCCGACTCTGCCCGGGAACCTGCCGGACATTAGCGGATACGGCCCGAACCGAGCCGTCCGTTGCCGAACCATACCTTCGCGTACACCGGCAAAGAATCGTCCTTCCAGATAGCCTCCAGATAATCCGTAATCAGCCGCATCCGTAGCGGACGGTCCCACAGCTCGTCGATCTCTCCATGCCGGTTATACACGAGCGTCGCCCTCCCTTCCTGCCAAACGACGATCGTCAGCAATTGCGCCTCGCTCGGATAGGGATAGCCCGCAAGCAGCAGAACGTAAGTCCGCTCGTCCAGACAGGCTATTCTGAAACAGTCGTCACCCGCCCTGAACCTTTCCGGGAATCGATTCCATGCATCCAGTTCCTTTATCCTCAGCAGCAGTCGGCCGTCGCACTCGATATCGACGACACAAAAGTAGCCGGGCTCGTTCTCGAAACCTTCCAGCGTATACAGTCGGATAGTAAACGGCTTCCGGGAGCCGGGCAACGAAATCGTCCGGCTCTCGACCCGAACGGTGTCAAGCCTGAGGTCCTCCCTCCACAGAAACGGCTCGACGAACCTCGGATTGGCAATAATCTCGCCCTGATCCGTCCATAACGAAAATATCGTCTTCGCTTGGGGCCTTCGCGGACACGACGGCAAGCAACAGCGTAGCCGGCAACAACAGCTTTCTCACATCATTCAATTTCGGGTGATCGGCGGCTTCGTAAAAGATTCTATTTCCCCTTGCGCCACTTCAGCAGATTGCCATCCTGATAGATCACCTCGTACAGCGAAGCGTGCGTGCTCTCGGGCACAGCCTCGAGAAATTGCCTGATCGTATGAATCTTCAACGGATTCTCCGTCAGAGAAGTGATATGCCGGCCCTTATTGTAAACAAGTGTCGCCTGACCGCCTCGCAAGATAACGATCGTCAGCAAGCCGGGCTCGCTCGCGTAATTGAAACCGACGAACAAAAGAGCATACGTCGAATCGTCCAGCCTGACCAACTTGTAATAGTCGCTCGTCGGAGAGTAATCCGGGTCGAACTTGTCCCAACCGTCTGTCTGAATCATCCTCAACACTTGCTTCGAGCCGCAATCGATCTCGACGATGCTGAAATACCCTCCGTCGTTCTCGCTATTCTTGTAGCGGTACAGCTTGACCGTGTAAGACCCGCTTAAGCCCGGAGTGAACAAAGTCCGGGAATAAAGCGGCTCGTACTCGACCGTCGGATTGATCCACACGAACGGATCGATAAACGCCGAATCGGCAACCACCTCTCCCCGGGCATTCAACGTGTAAATGTCGTGTTGCGCGACTGCCGGCAGCGCGCAACACAAAAGCAGCAACGAAAGGATCGGAGTTTTCATCATGGCATGTCGGGATGATTCGTTGCATAAAGAAAATCATTTTCAACGAATTTACCAAGAGAAGCTTCGCTTTCTCCGCATCGTCCAGCCCGACGATTTCCCAAAGTCAATTCTTCCCCATACGCCACTTCAGCAGATTGCCGTCCTGATAGATCACTTCGTACAGCGAAGCGTGCGTGCTCTCGGGTACAGCCTCGGGAAACTGACTGATCGTGTGAATCTTCAACGGATTCTCCGTCAGAGAAGTGATGTAGCGGTCCTTGTTATAGACCAAGGCCGCTTTCCCGTCTCGCAATACGACGATAGTCAAAGGTCCGGGCTCGCTCGCATACACGAAACTGACGAATATCAGCGCATAGGTCGAATCGTCCAACCGCACCAGTTTGTAATAGTCATCCGTCGAATTCGACTCCGTATTAAACTTATCCCATGCGTCGGAACGCGCCATCCGCAACGCCCGGACTCCGTCGATCTCGACGTCGATGATCCGAAAGTAGCCCGGCTCGGTATCGGCCCAACCCCGGTAATTATACAGCCTGAGCGTACAGGGTTTCCCGAAGCCCGGAAGCGGAAGCGTCTCGGAATACATCTGCTCATAAGGAGTGTTCTGGTCCTCGCAAAAGAACGGATCGATAAATTGAGAGTTCGTCAGAATATCCCCGTTAACATCTATCGTATAGATGGCTTGTTGAGCCACTACGCTTTGCCACATAAGCAAAGGCAATAACCAAAAAATCTTTTTCATAGTTTATTTATAGTAATAAAATTCGACATAGGGTCTTTTATCTTTCCCAAAGCTATAATTCAGTCCTTGCTTTTTCGATCTCATTTTATATCCTGTATCCATACATGCAGGGACATACTCACCTGCATTGGTCAAAACGGGTCCCCCCGGAACGACAACCGCCACATGGCCAGATTCTCCCGGTATCGGATTGACCCAGCCCACTACGACGAACCATCCGTCGTTCGCCATGCGCTGAGCTTCTTCGCCCGATTCCAGCCGCACCCATTCGTCCGGATGGGAGCGCCAATGCTTGACCATATCGTTGGCCCGCATACCGTCCAGATGCTTAGTGTAGTTCGACAGCATTTTGAAAACCAAGTTGACACCGACGTTACATCTGGCGACCGTTTTCCCCGACAATTTAATCACTTCATCGACAGCCAGTCCGGCCGCAGTCGTAATATCCCGCGCAACTATCTGCATCGTACCGACGCCGGCGGTCCCTCCGGCGGTCCCTCCGCCGCATGTCCCGTTGCAATGGTACGGATCGGGGCAGCCGGGCTTCGTGCAGGTAATGATCTCGCCCTGCTCTCCGCCTCCCCCGTGAGAGCACGAACAAGGGAAGTTATGACATACCGGACAGCATACGCACTGCAATTTCAACCGTCCGCATCGTCCGCAATAATCGGGATAGACGTCGGTCGGCAGCAACATATTGCACGCGCTGCAAACCCCGTTCACAAAATTATGAGCTCCGCCCGTACCCGGACACACCTGCCAGTCGCCCCCTCCCCATTCCGAGTTGTAGGCATAGCTTTCGAGCATCATCCGATCGGTGCCCAAATGGAGCGTCGAGACGGCCCGCGCCGAATCGATACCCAACGACTGCGCCCGATCGCGCGGAATCAAGCCGACCGGAATCCGCTTGCCGTCGCGGTGCAGATAGGCCGCAATATACCGCCCCGTGGCTTCGGACAGAATCTCCAACCCGCTGAACCTCTCGTCCAGACGATAAAACGTCAATTCCGTCAAATCTTCGATCGACCGCTGGCAAGGCCCGTCGGCTACGAATGTAGCGATAAAAAAACGTTTTTCCTTGTGTGCATGAATACGTAAACTTCTATGACAAAAAAATTATGATTCGGTCTACGAACACATGGAATAAAAAGCGAACGATATGCAAAAAGGGCATGCCTTTTTCTGGACATGCCCCTTCGTTACAGATTTCAGACCGGTTTTCAGTCGATCGGCTCGAACACTTCCTTGCCCTCCTGACACAGCGGGCAGACCCAGTCCTCGGGCAGGTCCTCGAATGCCGTTCCGGGCTCGATGCCATTGTCGGGATCGCCCAGTTGCGGATCGTAGACGTATCCGCATACTTCGCACTTGTACTTTTTCATGGTTGGTCGTTTTGGTTGAACATGCTTTGCGTTGCAAAATCCGGACCCCGCTAATACTTGCAGACGCCCGTATAGGTTTGCGGCGACAGGGCGCGCAGCTCCTGCTTGACGCTCTCCGACACCTCGAGCCGCTCGATGAAATCCCGGATGTCCGCCTTGCCGATCGGCTTGTTCGTGCGGGTCAGGGCCTTCAGCGCCTCGTAGGGATTCGGATAGGTCTCGCGGCGCAGGATCGTCTGGATACCCTCGGCCACGACGGCCCAGTTGTTCTCCAGATCGGCGTTGATCTTGTCGAAGTTGACGATCAGCTTGTCGAGTCCCTTGAGTATCGACTTGAACGCGACCACCGTATGGGCCATCGGAACCCCGATGTTGCGCAGTACCGTCGAGTCGGTCAGATCGCGCTGCATGCGCGACACCGGCAGCTTGGCCGACAGGTGCGAGAAGACGGCGTTCGCGACGCCCAGATTGCCCTCGGCGTTCTCGAAGTCGATCGGATTGACCTTGTGGGGCATGGCCGACGAACCGACCTCGCCCGCCTTGATCCGCTGCTTGAAATACTCCATCGAGACGTAGGTCCACACGTCGCGGCAAAAGTCGATCAGGATCGTATTGATGCGCTTGAAGTTATCGAAAATAGCGGCGATGTTGTCGTAATGCTCGATCTGCGTCGTGGTCTGCGAACGGTCGAGTCCCAGCACGTCGTTGACGAAATGGTTCGCGAACCCGACCCAGTCGACATCGGGATACGCGCACACGTGCGCATTGAAGTTGCCGGTCGCTCCGCCGAACTTGGCGGGCGACGGAATCGCACGCAGCAGCGCGGTCTGCTTCTCGATCCGCTCGACGAACACGCGGATCTCCTTGCCGAGCTTCGTCGGCGAGGCCGGCTGCCCGTGCGTGTGGGCCAGCAGCGGAACTTCCTCCCATTCTTTCGACAGCGCGGTCAGTTTGGCCGTCAGTTGCTCGAGCAGCGGATAGTAGACGTCGTTCGACGCATCGCGCAGGCTCGACGGAATCGCCGTGTTGTTGATGTCCTGCGACGTCAGGCCGAAGTGCACGAACTCGCGGTGAGCGCCGAGTCCCAGCTCGTCGAGCTTCCCCTTGACCAGATACTCGACGGCCTTTACGTCGTGGTTGGTCGTCCGCTCGATTTCCTTGACCTTCAGGGCATCGGAGGCCGTGAAGTCGCGGTACAGATCGCGCAGTTTTTCGAAAGCGCCCCGATCCACGTCGGCCAGCTGAGGCAGAGGCAACTCGCAAAGCGCGATGAAATACTCCACCTCTACCAGCACGCGGTAGCGGATCAGAGCCAGTTCGGAAAAATAGTCGGCCAGCACCTCGCACTTGTCGCGGTAGCGCCCGTCGATCGGGGATATGGCGGTCAGTTCGGTCAGTTCCATCGTAGCACGCAATTAGAATTTTCAGCTCTCCGGCGCCGGGCGGCACGCTCCGCGCATGCGCCGGCATCCGGTCCCGCAAATATAGCGAAACCTGCGGAATATCCACAATAATTTCGCCAGCGGCAGCGTATTGCGTTACAAAACGGACAAGGCCCGCGATCGGCCATGTCTCCGCGGCGGAACCGTCCATTTCACGGGACTTCGCTCGCAAATGCGAAATTAAATATTACCTTTGTCACTGTCGGGAATATTCTTTGCATGGAGCGTTCCCGGGCATCGTTTGCAAGCTATGATACTGACCATTCTGTTTTTCATCGTCGTCGGAATCTACCTGATGGGGCTTGTCGGGCGGCTGGCGCTCGGCTACTGGATTCGTAAGAAACAGCGCGAGTTCGCCGAGAGCGGGCAGGCCGGAGGCTTTTCGCGCACCTATACGTGGGGAGGCCGCAGGGCTTCGCGCTCCCGGGCGGAAGGAGACGTGACCGTCCAGCAGACGCAGGCGTCGCCCCGCAAGAAGATCAACAAGAACGTGGGCGACTACGTCGACTACGAGGAGATTAAAGAATAGCATGAAAAATCTGTTCGAACTCATAGGCCGCTACTTCCTGCTGATGGGCAAGGTATTCTCGAAACCCGAGAAGGCCTCGATCTACGGCAAGCGCATTCTGGCGGAGACCGAAAGCCTCGGACTGAACTCGATCGGCATCGTCGCGATCATCTCGGTGTTTATGGGAGCGGTCATCACGATCCAGATGGCCCTGAACCTGGAGTCGCCCTTCATTCCGAAATACCTGATCGGATACGCCGCCCGCGAGTCGATGCTGCTGGAGTTCAGCTCGACGGTCGTCGCGCTGATTCTGGCCGGCAAGGTCGGATCGAACATCGCCTCCGAAATCGGTACGATGCGTATCACCGAGCAGATCGACGCGCTGGAGATCATGGGCGTCAACTCGGCGAGCTACCTGATTCTGCCCAAGATCATTAGCACGGTCTTTTTCTTCCCGTTCCTGACCATCCTGAGCATGATCATCGGCGTGGCCGGCGGCTACGTCGTGAGTATTCTGACCGGAGCGGTCAACCCCGACTCGTACATCATCGGCATCCAGTACGACTTCAAGCCGTTCTACATCACCTACTCGCTGATCAAGTCGTCGACGTTCGCATTCATCATCACGTCCATTTCGGGCTTCTACGGATACTATGCCAACGGTAACTCGCTCGAGGTGGGCCGCGCCAGCACGAAGGCGGTCGTCGTGAGCAGCATCGTGATTCTGATTTTCAACCTGATTCTCACCCAAGTCCTTCTCACATAACATGATCCGAGCCGAACACATCGTAAAATCCTTCGACGGGCGCGTCGTGCTCGACGACATCTCGGCCGAGTTCTCGCCCGGCATCACGAACCTGATCATCGGCCAGAGCGGCTCGGGCAAGACCGTGCTGCTCAAGTCGCTGGTCGGCCTGCACAAGATCGACAGCGGCAGCATCTACTACAACGACGTGGAGTTCAACCGGCTTCCGTTCAAGGAGATGAAGGCTATCCGCGAAAAGGTGGGCATGATCTTTCAGGGAGGAGCTCTGCTCGACTCGTCGAACGTCGAGGAGAACGTCCGTCTACCGCTCGACCTGTTCACGTCGATGCCCGAGGACGAAAAGCGCGACCGGGTCAACTTCTGTCTCAAGCGGGTCAACCTGGGCAACGTGAACCGCCTCTACCCGGCCGAGCTGAGCGGCGGCATGATCAAGCGCGTGGCGATCGCCCGCGCCATCGTGCTCAACCCCCAGTATCTGTTCTGCGACGAGCCCAACTCGGGCCTCGATCCGATGACCTCGGTGCTGATCGACAACCTGATCCACGAGATCACGCAGGAATACAACATCACGACGGTCATCAATACGCACGACATGAACTCGGTGCTCGAGATCGGCGAGCATATCCTGTTCATATACAAGGGACGCAAGTGGTGGGAAGGCTCCAAGCACGACATTCTGGACGCCGACAACCGGGAGCTGAACGACTTCGTGTTCGCCTCGGCCATGGCCAAGCGCGCCAAAAAGGCCGGATTATAACGGAATAGTTCTTGCTCTGTCTGCCGTCGCGCGGTCTTGCGCCGCGAACGGCTGCGACATCTTGCGCGACCGTACGGGACGCGAAAACGGCGGGACGCAGGTCGTGTTTTCTTAAAAAAATTTAATATAAAAATTTTGAAGCTCATTGATTTTTACGTACTTTTGTGCCGGTGAAAAAGAGCAGTCAATTAACCTTAAATAGTAAAGATTATGTCAAAGATTAAAGTGGGTATCAACGGCTTCGGACGTATCGGACGTCTGGTGTTCCGTGCGGCCATGGCCAAGGACAATGTGGAAATCGTCGGCATCAACGACCTGATTTCGGTAGACTACATGGCTTACATGCTTCGTTACGACACGATGCACGGCCAGTTCAAGGGCTCGATCGAGGTGAAGGACGGCGCGCTGGTTGTCAACGGCCACTCGATCCGCGTAACGGCTGAGAAGGATCCCGCCAACCTGAAGTGGAACGAAGTGGGCGCCGAGTACGTCGTTGAGTCGACCGGCCTGTTCCTGACCAAGGAGAAAGCCGAGGCCCACATCAAGGCTGGCGCGAAGCGCGTCGTAATGTCGGCTCCGTCGAAGGACGACACTCCGATGTTCGTGATGGGCGTCAACAACAAAACCTATGCCGGCCAGACCATCGTGTCGAACGCATCGTGCACGACGAACTGCTTGGCTCCGATCGCTAAGGTGATCAACGACAAGTTCGGCATGGTAGAAGGTCTGATGACGACCGTTCACTCGACCACCGCCACTCAGAAGACCGTCGACGGTCCCTCGATGAAGGACTGGCGCGGAGGCCGTGCCGCATCGGGCAATATCATCCCCTCGTCGACCGGCGCCGCCAAGGCCGTAGGCAAGGTAATCCCCGCCCTGAACGGCAAGCTGACCGGTATGTCGCTGCGTGTTCCGACCCTCGACGTTTCGGTTGTCGACCTGACCTGCACGCTGGCCAAGGACGTGACCTACGACGAAATCTGCCAGGCCATGAAGGAAGCATCGGAAGGCGAGCTGAAGGGCATCCTCGGCTACACCGAAGACGCCGTCGTTTCGTCGGACTTCCTCGGCGATCCGCGCACGTCGATCTTCGACGCGAAGGCCGGTATCCAGCTCTCGCCGCGTTTCGTGAAGGTCGTTTCGTGGTACGACAACGAGTGGGGTTATTCGAACAAGGTTCTCGAACTGATCGAATACATGAACACCGTCAAATAGTTTCCGCAAGGAATCGACAAACAGGAGCGGGCTGCCCAAAAGGCAGTCCGTTCTTTTTTATCCGTTTGCCATCCCCTCCCGCCTTTACGGTTGCCGGCATTCCCGATACGGTCGGCTTTCCGCCCGGAGGAGGAATCGTTTGGTCCTGCGCTTCGGCAGCGCCGGCCACCGAAGCCAAAGACCTTGCTCTACAACTCATACGCCCATAATTTCTACCGGATCACTTGCGGCAGCGCGTCCTATAACAGCACGGATTTTCTGCGTGTCGGCCGAACGAACGCTTCCGAGCCCAAATCCGAACCCGAACCGAGCCCACTGAAACAAAAGCGCCGCGACCAAAGTCGCGGCGCTCATACGGGAATCGCACTTCCGCAAGCCTCAGCGGCTTGCGGAAAGCCGAGGCTCACTCGTTACAGAACCGTATGCAGGATATCGTCCCAGCTCGAGATCGGATCGTTGGCCGTCTCGTTGATCACATCGATATAGGGAGCGAATTTCTCATCCTCGTCGGCCGTACCGGCAGCCTGATACAGGAACCAGATCGGCTTCTGAGCACAGGGCTCTTCGGCATCTTTCCAACTCTTCCGAAGGCCGAAACGCTGATTCGGGTGAGCAGCGATTTCATCCGGATGATCGAACGGATGCCAGTGGATCGAATTGATACCGCTCAGCATGTTCATCTTCTTCCATGCATAGGCGAAGCAGGCGGCCTGATTGGCCAGATCCGTCTCGCTGTACGAAGGCGATGCGGCCGAGTTCTCCGACAGCCATACGCTGCGCCGCGTCGTCCCTTTATACATATGCTCGGACATATTGACCCACTTGTCGAGCACCTCCAGATTCTTGAACGTCACCATCGGCGAGTCCATATCGAACGTGGCCTGCGCGTCGTTCCACGTCTTGGGATCGATCAGGCTCGACGGATAGGAGTGGTAAGCCAGAGCCCAGCGGAAATCGCCCTCGGTATGCGAGTACCCGTTGATACGGTTAAGCATGTCCTTCACTACATAAGACTTGTCGTCGTTCGCCACTGCCCACGAATGAGCGAACGAACCGAATATCTCGGCGTTCTGATCGTACTGGCGTACGATGTTATAGGCGATACGCATCGAGTTGACATAGGTGTCTACGTAAGTCTCCATCGTGGGCGAACCCATGTTGGTCCACGAGTAACCCATGTCCACCTCGTTGTGCATGATGAAGTGGTGGATACGGCCGTGCGAGAAGTCGTTGCCGCAATAGCGCTGAGCCATGAAATCGAGCGCGGCGGCATAGTAGTTGACGCTCTCGATCGTTCTCAGGTTCGGCATCGTATAGCTTCCGCCGTTGAAATCGGGATGCTGGATCAGCGCTCCGTCCTCAGGATGACCGGCATGGAAAGGCGAACTGGCAGGCGGAATCAGGATGATCGCCGCTACCACCAGATTATTCTGAGCGGCCATTTGCAGATCGGCATCCACCCCTTCGACGAGAGCCTTGTCAAAATAGTAAGTCTTACCACCGAACTCGTGTGTCAGATCGCTGCCGCCGCCCGAGGTTTTCGAGAAATGAGTCGGCTGAATATTGATCACCGTGCACGAAATGCCCAAATCGGCATAGTCGGTCCGGTACTGGGCCTGATCGGCCGCAATGCCGCCCAATCCCTTTTTAGTTCTCAGCACTGCCGCAGGAGCCGAAGCCTTGGTCTGAACCTGATCGGCATAGCGTGCGGCCGAAACGAGCACGTCGTACTCGCCGCCGGTATGCTTGACGATCGCCCACTTCGACAGCGCGCGGTCGAACTTGAAGTCGCCCCGCGTTACGAAACGGTCCAGTTCCTTGGTGAACGAGCCCGAGACCTCGGTCATATATTCCGACTCGAAATGTCCCTCGAACATGCCGTCTACCATATAAGGCGCTATCTCGACCAGACTGAACGCGCCCTCGCCGCTGCAGGTACCGGTAATCTTCACCTTGTCCGTCGTCACCTCCACGTTTGAAACGGCCGACTCGAACGTCTTGGTCAGATAATTCGCCTTGTTATCGGCCAACTGGTCCAGCACATCGCCCGTAGCAGCCTCCTCGGCCGTTCTGGGACGGAAGTGAATGTTCTTGATTTCGATGTCGATACCTTCTGTTTGGCCCAAATCGATGCGCAGGTAATCCTGCGGAGCGCCCCACGACATGTTAATGGCCTGAAAGCCCAAATCGACCGACCATTTAGCCCATGCGTCGTTGTCGCCGGAAGTTCCCTCGCCCGAGACCCTGGAGGCGGGAATCGGACTCGCCTTCATCATACGCGTCGCGGACAGCGGCTCGGCGAAATAGAGCTCCACGTCCCGTATGGTCGAATCGCTCCTATATTCGAAAGTCAGTACGCAGGAATCGGCATTGAAAGCGCCGGCCAGCTTGTCCAGTATAAGCTGAGGGTCCGTGCCGGTCGTGCTGACGGCATACTCGAA
>CABUJP010000071.1:0-12248 GCA_902491835.1 uncultured Alistipes sp.
CAGGAGCTACGGCTCGTCGAAGCTGGCGCTGCTGCTGTTCACGCTCGAGCTGGCCCGGCGAACGGCGGGACGCATCGGCGTCTACGCGGCCGACCCGGGCGTGGTCGACACGGGCATGATTACGATGCACCGATGGTTCGACCCGCTGACCGACCTGCTGTTCCGGCCGCTGATCAAGAGTCCGGAACAGGGAGCCCGGACAGCGCTGGCTTTGGCGACGGGCGACCTGCCGGACGAACGGCAGGCGCTGTACTGGGCCGGCATGAAACCCAAGCGAGTCGCCCATCCGGTAACCTGCCATCCTTGCAGGCAGGCCCTTTGGGAACAGACCGAGCGACTCGTCGAAAAGTCAGGCATCAAATTCGCATAAGCGCCATGCGCTCCCAACCGATACGAATACATTCTACGAAACCATGACAATTTTACAACTGATCGCCGCGACCGAGGCCGTCGCGGACACGACGAAAAAAGCCGTTATCGAGCAGAAACTCGACATGCTGTCGCACATGTCGGCCCAAGACCTGATCAGCATGCTGATCAAAGACATCGTCAACTTCGGCCTGCGCATTCTCATCGCGTTGGTTCTGCTGGCCGTCGGCCGCTGGATCATCCGCTGGATCCGCCGGGCGATGCGCAACATGATGACCCGCCGCGAAGTGGACCCCTCGCTGAGAGGCTTCCTTTCGAGCATGGTCAACATCACGCTGACGCTCTTTCTGATCATTATCATCATCGGCATACTGGGCATCGACACGACTTCGTTCATCGCGGTGTTCGCATCGGCCGGTCTGGCCGTCGGCATGGCCCTGAGCGGAACGCTGCAAAATTTCGCAGGAGGAGTGATGATCCTCATATTCAAGCCATTCAAGGTAGGAGACTTCATCGAGGCACAGGGACAGAGCGGCTCGGTCAAGGAAATCCAGTTGCTCAACACCGTGATCAACACGCCCGACAACAAGACGATCCTGATCCCCAACGGGAGTATTTCGACGGGTATCATCAACAACTATTCGAAGGAAGCCACCCGCCGGCTCGACTGGACATTCGGGATCGCATACGGCGACGACTACGACCGGGCCAAGAGAACGATACTCGAAATGCTCGAGGCCGATCCCCGCGTACTGAAGAGTCCTGCCCCGTTCGTCGCCCTGAACAGTCTGGGCGACAGCTCGGTCAATATCCTCGCCCGGGCATGGGTCTCCTCGGGCGACTATTGGGACCTTTTCTTCGATATGAACGAGCGGGTGTACAAGCGTTTCGCCGAGGTCGGTCTCAACATTCCGTTCCCTCAACTGGACGTGCACCTGAAGGACGAAACCAGGCCGGAAGAACCGAAGCGAACGGAATAACGCCCCCGTCACAGACGCAAAAAGGATGGTTTCGACCATCCTTTTTGCGTATCGAATTATATACTTACCCGTACCGGCTCCGGGTTTTCCAAGTTCCGGCTTCCCGACGTGAAGCTCTCCGGCGAAGAAAATTCAGGATAAGAGCCTAATCGGGTGCGTGGCCTGCGGTTGCCGACCGCGACCGCCGGACGTAAAAACTTCGGTAGCGAATACACTTGGCACATGGAAGCATACGATCGTCTTTGCGTACAAAGCCATTCGATACGGCCGCCGGAGCGAATTGCCGGAACGCCGATCTGCCGGCTATCGCACATGGAAAGACCGGCGAAAGACCGGCGGCGAACCGGCCTCAAAACGTCTCGTCATCGGGCATCCGGCGACGCTGCCGGACGCCCGGTTCCCGACAGACCCGGACAGCCGCCCTATGCCGACCGGAAACCGGCATGGGGTCCAAGGCGGCTTCAGTAAACAAGGTCCGGGAAAGAGTCGCCTACCTATGGTAAGCAACCCTTTCCCGGACCGTACTTTCACGCGGTCAACCGCGTCCATACTTTCGGGAAGGTCTCGTCGCGCTCTTCCAGCGCGATCCCGATCTCTTCTCCGAATTCTCAAAGTCTGTCGCGGGCCCAACGGACGACTACGGCCGTTCGAGAAGCAGCGACGGACGATGCGTCAGACCGGCCGGAAGCAGCATGTAGCGCTCCATCGTGAACGAGTCGCCCTCGGTCGTCCAGTTCCCCGGCCCGTATGCGCCTACCAGCGCCGGAACCTGATGCAGCGGCCCGAACGTATTGCGGCGGGTCAGTACGACGTTCAGCAGCGCGGGCTCGCCGTTCCGAGCAGCCTGCGTGAGATCCAACTCGTAGGGCGCCCATCCGCATATCTGATGCAAGCCTTCGTTCAGCAGTTCCAGACAGCCTCCGTCGAAACCATCCACCGTCAGCTTCAGGCGCTCGCCTTCGGCCGGGCTCGGCAGGCCGTCGATCCGGTAGCAGACGGCCCCCGAGTAGAACGGCAGACCCTGCGACACGATATCGCCCACGCGCAATTTGTCGGGCAGACGCGTAATCGTCTTGCGGATGCCTTGCAGATCGACGCCGAAGCGGCCGGTCAGATAGATCGCCTCCAGATCGAGATTGCGGCTGAAATGGCCGACCAGCTCGACGCTGTTCTCCCCGAGGCGGAACATATCCGACGGAACGTAGATGCGGCGGATGCTGTTATCGATGAACCACCCGTGCTCGTCCTGCGACGGAAGCCGCCGTCCGTTCACGAGAATCGTGAATCGCTGCGGGGTTTCGAGGCAGAGGAAGACGGAATCGGACGGAACGACCGACACACTGAAGGGAAAGTTCATCTTCAGCACCCCGAGCGGCTCGGCATATTCCTTACCCTTGTATTTCTCGGCATACCACGGCTGCACCATCTCGCCTCCGCGATACGGCAGGTCGAAATGGCGGCGGACGGCCCGGTCGATTTTGAGTATTTCCGTCAGCGGCTGCACGGGCTCGTCACCGATCTGCCATGTGGCCAGATCGAGAACGCAGATATTCGGCTCGTTCAGCGTATAGGAATAGGAGTCGGGCAGCTCCGTCTTCTCCCTCATGCTATAGACGGGCACCGTTTGAGCGAAAGCGGGAGCCGAGGCCGAAATCGTATAGACCTTCTCCTCGCACGGCTCGAAGGAGGTCAGAACGACGGACTTTCCGTCCGATACGGTCGCCGGCTGCTTCCATACCTCGCCCGTCTTGCAGTCCCACAACGCGATCTCGCCCTCGAAGGGCAGCGTGACGCTGACCGAGTCGTATTTCCGATGCCGGTCGATATTCATCAGCACGACATACGCGCGCTCGTCGTCACGCCGAACCTGACCGAACACGAGCGGGAGATTCTCCCCTGCGGCGCTCCGCACCTCGACGACCGGACGGATCGCCTGTTTCACGGCCTCGACGACCGGAGCCTCCTCGTAATCGACCTGCACGCAGCGGGACGCCATCAGGGCAGGCTCATCCGACGGCTGAACGTCCACGTACTTAGGCGCCTCGCCCATGAAGATCACACGGCCTCCCTCTTTCTCGAACTTTTCGAGCGCGTCGAGCGTCGAGCGGCGCATCGTCTCCATATTGCCTACCAGCACGGTGCGATACGAAGCTTGTCCCACGCGGAAGACCGGATTGTCCTCCGCATCGCGGCCGACGCCGCTCAAGCGGCTCATCATCTCCTCGTCGCCGTAATCGAAGTCGATCCGCTCGCCGGCAAGCCAATGGAACAGGTCGGCATACTTATCCTCCATCTCGGCGATCTCGGGCGCGGCGGGCGTCAGCGCATCGAACGACCGGATGCACACCTGACTCCATACGCTCTCGATCGGACTGACAATCAGCACGTCACACACAGGCTCGCCCTGATTCAGCATAACGCCCAAACGCGAGAAATAGTCCTCGACATATTTGTACTGCTTCCACCAAGGCGACTGGTAGAAAATGCTGGCCGGATAGTCGCGCTTGGCCTCGCCCTCCATCGTGTACCACGACAGGTGCTGACAGCGCAGGTTGATGCCGAACAGAGCCTGCCAGTCGCCGACGGCCTTATGGCTCTCGAAATCGAACTGCCAGCCCGTACACCCGTACATCTCCGACAGAAGCCATTTCTGCCCCAACTGGCGGGCGACCGAAGAGAGCTGCTTGGGGACCCAATAAGCGTTGTCGTTCTCGGTCAGCAGGTCGATGCCGGGCGTGTGCATATACTCGTAATAGCGCATCAGCGAGCCCTGCATCGTCACCTGACTCGTGAAATTGTTCTCATGCAGCACATGGCCGGTGTAAATCATATCATGCTTCGTACACCAATCGTACTGCGGCTTGGCGAAATTTTTCAGGAACAGCGACTGGGTCAGCTCGCAATATTTCCACTTCACGTCGTTGACCCGCTCGCCGTTCTCGCGCAAAAACAACTTCGGCAGATCGGCCGCCAGATCGCCTCCGAACATTTTTTCGTACTCCTGCGGCATGTTCGGCGTCCAAGGACAGGTATTGGGACCGCTGCTGTTGCCGTCCGAGCCGCCTCCGAACGAGGTAAACAAACCGCCGCGATGGGGCTCGTCGGTGAATATTCCCTCGATCGTCGTACCGATCCGCTCGCCGCAATGCTTCAGATACTGCTCGTGCGTCAGCTCGATGAAGCGCTCCGTAGCCTTGGGATTGAACACGTCGATATAGGTATTTCCGTTGTAGCCGTCGGATCCCCGGAAAGTCTTGTGCTGGAACTTGAGCACCGTCTTGCCGGCATAATCGGCCATGTTCGACTCGGGCGTCAGGCGCTGCAGGTTCGAGTAGTCGATCCCGTCCAGATCGCAGGCGAAGGCCGAAACGATCGAGTCGTTGTCCCAGCGGAACTGCTCGGCAGGCATCGTCTGCAACTCGACGAAGTTCATCCGCAGCGCAGGGTCTTCGGTCACCATGCCTCCGGCGCTGCCCGAGGGCCAGCGGTCCTCGTCGTACAGATAGGCTTCCATGCCGAGCCGCGCGGCCTCGTCCACGACGGCGTTCGTCAGATCGAACCACTCGGGCCCGAGATACTCGGTCTTCAGGCCGACGCGCGAGTGCAGGAACGCCCCGCCCATGCCCATTTCCTTGAACACGTGGAGCTGACGGATCAGCTCGTCTTTCTCGAGACGGCCGTTCCACGACCAGAAGGGCTTGCCCCGCCACTCGTTGCCGGGATCGCGGAACGTAGCGTAAAGCGAGTCGTCGGACAGCGTCGGCGACTGCTCGGAGCCGTGGCCTCCGCAGCCGGCCAGCAGCATGACGGCCGCGACGGACGACCATAGGAAAAGTCTTTTCATCTATCAGTGGTTTTAGGTAAAACAAAACGAGCCGCCCGAGCCGCCCTCACGAAACGGTACGACGCCCTTTAATGACAAAATTGCATAAATTAATTCGGATTTCCCACGACGGGGCGACTTTTTTTATCCGTCCGGCGACCGTACGGAGCACGGTCCGCCTTCGGACAGCGAGGCTTCGGCCAAGCCACGGAGCGGGAACCCCATAACCGGTCATGTCCGAAACGACCGGAACCTCGCCGAGCACGGCCCGAACAGCCGGGCAGGTTCCCGCCCACCCCCGCTCGGCCGGCAGCAGAAAGCGCCGTACCGGACGCGAATGGCGCGAAGCGTCAAAACCGGCAGAGACCATGCCCTTCCGCCCTGTAAACGCCGCCCGGGCGGTCCGGTCTGTCCGGACCGAACCGAAACGACCACGCTCCAAATATTTAAGATTTTTTAATAAAAAAGCGCTCCGCGCACGATCCGGCATCCGCAGGTTCCGGATAATTTCGTACCTTCGCAGCCGGAATCGGAGGCCGGCTCTGCCATCCGCAACGCCAACCCCTCCGGCAAGCGATTCTTATCCGGACCAGCGAAACAAACGATCGGTACACTATATGGAATGGTTTCATAATCTTTTTTTCGGCAACAGCTCCTTCTGGGGCGGAGGCGTCGCCCACTCGGTGCTGATTCTCGCGCTGGTGATCGCGCTCGGCATCGCGCTCGGCAAGCTCAAGATCGGCGGAATCCGGCTCGGAGTGACATGGATTCTTTTCGTCGGGATCGCGTTCAGCCACTTCGGGATGCAGCTCGACGAGCATCTGGTCCATTTCGTCAAGGAATTCGGGCTGATCCTGTTCGTCTACTCGATCGGCCTGCAAGTGGGCCCCAGCTTCTTCTCCTCGTTCAAGAAAGGCGGCGTAAAGCTGAACATGTTGGCTACGGCCATCGTCTTTCTGGGCGTGATCGCCGCCTACATCGTCCATCTGGCGACAGGACTGCATATCACTACCGTCGTGGGTATCCTCTCCGGCGCCGTGACCAATACGCCGGGACTGGGCGCGGCGCAGCAGGCCTATGCCGACATGACGGGAATCGACGCGCCCGACATCGCGACGGGCTATGCGGTAGCCTATCCGCTCGGCGTGATCGGTATCATCCTGTCGATGCTTTTCATCCGCTGGGTCTTCCGCATCCGCTTCGACGAGGAAAACAAGGCGCTTTCGAACCGCGAGGATAGCTCGCGCGAGGCGGTCCGCGCCTCGGTGGAAGTCAAGAACCAGTTTCTCGACGGCAAGACCGTTCTGCAGATCAAGCGACTGATCAACCGTCAGTTCGTCGTCTCGCGCGTGCTCCGGCCCGACGGGCATATCGAAATCGCCAACGCGCAGACTCCGCTCCGCGTCGGCGACAAGGTCATGGTCGTCACGACGGCCGACAACGTGGAGCTGGTCGAGGACTTTCTCGGCGAGAGGATCGATATGGACATGCAGGAGTGGGAAAAGCTCGACAACCAGCTCATCACGCGCCGGATCATGATTACCAAGTCGAAACTCAACGGAAAGTACATCGGCGAACTGAAGCTGCGCAGCGGCTACGGCGTCAATATGACGCGCGTGAACCGCGCCGGCGTCGACCTGATCCCGAACCATAACCTGCAGCTGCAAATGGGCGACCGCGTGACGGTCGTCGGCTCCGAGGCGGCGATCAACGCCGTATCGAAAATTCTGGGCAACTCGATGCGGCGGCTCAACGAGCCGAACCTGATTCCGATCTTCGTCGGCATCGTGCTCGGCGTGCTGTTGGGAAGCATACCGATCGCGTTTCCCGGCATCCCGCAGCCCGTCAAGCTCGGACTGGCCGGAGGACCGCTGGTCGTATCGATCCTCATCAGCCGGTTCGGCCCGCACTACAAACTGGTGACCTACACGACGATGAGCGCGAACCTGATGCTCCGCGAGATCGGTATCGCGCTGTTTCTGGCCTGCGTCGGGCTCGGCGCCGGAGAGGGATTCGTCCACACGGTGCTATACGAGGGCGGCTATCACTGGATCGGCTACGGGTTCCTGATTACCGTGCTCCCGCTGCTGATCGTGGGCATCGTCGCGCGCAAGTTCTACAAGCTGAACTTCTACACGCTGATGGGCCTGTTCGCCGGATCGATGACCGATCCCCCCGCGCTGGCGTACTCGAACGAGACGGCAGGCAACGACATGCCTTCGGTCGGCTATGCGACCGTCTATCCGCTCACGATGTTCCTGCGGATTCTGACGGCCCAGATGCTGATTCTCTGCGTGGCGTAGGCGTAAAGCTTGCCCTGAAAAAGCCCGTGCATTCGATAATGCACGGGCTTTTCGGTTATCGACGCCAAAGAAAAAGAAGGGAAGGAACCGCCGTACCCGCAAGACGATCCGGCCGGGCGAACGCCGAGCAGCGCGACTCCGAAACCTCTTTCGGGAAGAGATACCCCGAACCGCGTTCCCGTGCTTTCTCATCGAGTCCGCAGGAAGCAGGGAAAGCAATCTTCTCGTATTCTTGCCAAATCGGATAAAAGTTTCGGGACGCCGGACCCGACAATCCGGACATCCGACAGAAAGCGCCGCCCCTCCGCTGCGCACAGCACGCGAAGAACCCGTCCTGCTCCGGGTACCGATTTTCCGAAAACAAGCGAGGGCGCGGCCTAAGCCGCGCCCTCGGGTTTGCCGGCGATCCGAAGCCGGACCGGCTCGGATCGCTGCGATCAATACTTGCTCGCGCGAAGCGCTTTCCCTGTAGCGCCTGCCGGACGACCGACCGACAGCTTCTGCTTGCCCGTATCGGCCGGCTCGGCGGTACGGGCCTTGGCAACCTTGGCGGCACGCGCAGCGGCGCGATCGGCCTCGTCAGAAGCGCTCGTAGACACGGCCAGCGACCGGACGGCGTTGACGGCATTCCCGTAAATCGCCGTACCCGACCAGCTTCCCGAGAACGTATGAGACACTTCGGCATCGTCGATACACTCGAAACTGATCTCATAAGTGCCGTCGCCATTGTTCGTAACGCGGATTTCACCGTCGACGGCGGGAGCCTGCTTGGTATACGACTGGCCGTCGAATCCTCCGACATACCACGTACCGCTCACCATGTTGCTACCGTTCAACTCTCCCGGGAGGAAAGTGCCCGGCTCGACTTCCTTGCTCGCCGTATAGGTTCCGGTCGGAATACCCGTCTCGTCGAGATAGGGAGCGGCGATCTGCGACGAGAAGCTGTCCGAGCCGATCTCGTCGTTCACGATCTGCACCATCCACACGCCGTACTCGCCCACATTGCCCCAGTAATTCAGCTCGCACTCGGCATTGGTCAGATCGACCACATAGTCATCCTCGAGAGTCGAATAGATCGGCGCCCGGTTGACGAACTCCAAGTCGCCTTCCATCGTCGCGGTCAGGCTGCCGCCCTCCTTGGTCGTGAAATCGAACGTAAAGCGGTAGCCGGAGCCGGTTTCCTCGACCCGCATCGTACCGCCGTCGACCAATCCCGTCGTGCTTTCGTCGTATTCCCAAGAAACTATCTTAGAGTCGTCCGTCACGCAGAAATGGGTTCCTTTCGACTCCTCGAGAATACCGGGCACCATCACATCCACCCAACCCGGATCGATCGTCATCGGACCGCCCTCGGAGCTTACCGTGTAAGTTCCCGGCTCGAGCTTGATCGACGAGGATGTACAAGGCTTGCTATACAGGTCGATGAACAGCATGGAGCTTTTTTCCTCAAATCCATACCGGTCGTTGTCATCATCCCGAACTATCATGTTTCCGTTCCACAGCATCAGGTGGAACGTGCTCATCTCATCGGTCGAACCCATATAGGAAACCTCGCCCTGATCGAAATCCGTTTTGTGGTCGCCGACCGGACCGGTCACCTTGTTCTCGAAATCGATCGGTCCTTCGTACTTAGCCTCCACAGTACATCCGTCCCCCGCGCGGAAATTGGCCGTCAGCGTGTAATTTTCGCCGTTGCGGACCACCGTGACCGTTCCGGTCGAGAATTCGGTTCCGGCTACCGAATTGCCGCTCTCGTCGACCTCGACAAGCCACGTATAGGTCGGATAGCAGGAATTCACGGAATAGTGCTCGGCGGTAATGTCGTACGTCCCGTCGGGCAGTACGGCCTGATCGTCGCTCTCGGAAAGGGTTCCGTACAGGTCGAGGCTGAGCTTGTACCCTCCCTCGCCGACCGGCTTGCCGCTGCCGTCGGCCTCGTAGGAAACGAACTGGAGGAAATAGTTGCCCGTTCCCTGCTTCTGCTCGTCGCCGTAATAGGAAGCGACAAGCAGATTCATCGCATCGATCTGCACGCTCTCGCCCAAGCCGTCCGTACCGTCCTTCAACACGGCCGGAGCGCCCTCGTAGCGCACGCGCAGCGTTCTGCCGTCCTCCAACTCGCCGGTCGCCACGATGCTGACCACGCCATTTTCGGTAGTCACCTCCACGCGCAAGTCGCGGAAAGTCTGCTGGTCGGCCAATTGCAGATCATCGCCGATCAGATAATAGGTGGAGTACTCGGTCCCGACCGTGCCTTCGCCATAAGGATTCTGAGCGTCGACTTCGTACACTCCGTCGGGAAGAATCGCATGGCTGGGAGAGTCGGCGAACGCGCCGTAGAGATCGAACACGACGTCCATCCCCGGAGCACCGGGATACTCGCCCTCCTGTCCCTCGACCGGAACATACTCGAATTGGGACAAGTGGAAATAGTAGTTACCCGTACCGGCATTCATCCTGTCCCCGTAATAATAACCCTGGGCGTACTGGGCCGTATAATCCACATCGTAAGAGAGCGCGACGGTCGGCAGATCGATCGACTCTACCTCGCCCGCATGCTCTCCAGAGGCCGCTGCGGCATAGACGACATAAGTGGTCCCGGGAGTCAGGTTCGGGATCGTCACATCGGAAGGCTGCTCGGCCGATACGGCCGTTCCATTCGCAAAGATCGCGGCAGCATCGGGCGCAGCATCGCCTTTCAGACCGTACGTCCATGCGCAACGATCGGCGTAGGCGGGCGTCACGGTAAAGCTGACCGACGTCTCGGTCGCGGTTCCTGCGGTCAACGTCACTTCCGGCTCAGGCGCCGGACTCTCGGGATCGTCCTTGCAGGAAGTCAGGC
This sequence comes from uncultured Alistipes sp., assembly GCA_902491835.1. Lineage (GTDB taxonomy): Bacteria > Bacteroidota > Bacteroidia > Bacteroidales > Rikenellaceae > Alistipes_A. The sequence goes on from CABUJP010000071.1 coordinate 10,318, forward strand.
CGCACGCACAGAAAGCGGCCGCCAGGACGGATAGATAAAAGCATCCTCTTCTTTTCATAAGCTTATCAATTTATTTTATTATATCTGCTCTCGCAGACGGGTTAGTCGCAGCAATCCTGCGAACCGCGCGCAGCGCACAAGGCCACGCACAGAAATGTCCGCAATGAAACGATTCGATTGTAAAATATTGCGAAAATGCAATCAAGACTGCCTTGCCTTGAACATATCCTGCACGTAAATTTATACAAAAATTATGTGTACATGAAAAAAATCGCATAAAAAATACGGCAGCCGAATACGCGTATAATCAAGGCTTAACGCCTTTTTTCCGAACAACCGGAACTTTTCCGGCGATTCGGATTCCGAATCATAACCGGAAGAATACCCGAGGAGAACGATTTGACATTTTTCCGAAAAAGAAAAAACTGTCCTGCGGGACGTTTTTTTCGTACAAAAATGCCCTATTGCCTCGGCGTGCAGCATTTCGCTTGTGAAGCCTAAAAGGGAGACGACTCGGTCAGGGCGCGCGTGCTTCGGCCTACGCTGCCATACGCTACCGGATAGCTTTCGGCAGCGATAATCAATATTCCATATATCACCCGCCATATTTTCGTTTTCGGGAAAACGACGGTTCAGGAACCTTATCGTATTTTCGATTGTCGCCGACCGTTCATCATAACAACGAATCGATGGACTGCCGTGCCCCGCCCGTCATGGAGGTAAAACGGCATGGCTGTGGACGGAAACCTGCGGCGTCTTTTTTCCCGCGGCCTCGGAAAATGGAAAGTTCCCCGTTCTATTTCCGTATCTTTTTACTCAGCTTTTGCATAAAAACAGCCGCAGAAAGTCCCCCAATGCCTCAGAACGGAACGTTCGACAGTAGAATACAGGGACGATTTGCGATCGCACGAGTCATTACAACACTAATAATCAATATTTTAAATAACAAAACATAAAAAAAAGCAGTGTAGTTGCCATTAACTTATCAAGCAGCCTCGCTTCCGATTCCGATCTTGCATATAGCGATCGCCCGACAACTTTTCTTCCTACTCTACTCAATGCTTACGACTATGAAACGAACTGCATCAAAAAGATAAAAATGAACGGAATCTTATTTTAGCCGGGACAGATCCACCGACAGAAGCCGCTGCAACAAGTAAGCGCCTGCCCGAGAAGCCGCTAGCTACCGTAGGCGACTTCGGCGGATTTTCCCTCCGCTCTCGATCGTAGACGGCATCTCGTCTCGGCAGGACTACGAGCGATTCCCGCCGCTTCCCTGAAGCGACGAGTTGCTTGCGGAACGGAGTGATGGTCTTTCCCTGTTTGAGCGAGAAATCGTCCGTGAAGGCATTTTGCAAACGGAAAAGATTCCTTTTCTCTCCGTACGCGACGATCGTGCAAGCATCTTTTTCATCGGTTCCGGTTACCGCCATCATCCATGCCAAACGTCCGATATGCTTAAGATCGACCATGCTGACGGCCGTGCTCGCCTCAGCAGCTCCAAGCCATAATTACCAGAGGCTCCCGTGATGCAACGACATTCGGGAACAGAAGACGCCGCAATGAATTTCATGGGCTCCCGCGACTGTGCCCGGATAAGCCTCGGTACAGCACTACTCGTCGCAGCTTCAGGCTCGATTCAGCCACTCGCTCTCATTGCCAATCGAGAGCAAACGGGATGCGCAGACGCCGCTTGCCGATCTCTGCCCCCCCGGTCACGCGCGGCGAGGCACCGGGTTACGCCCTCGTGCGGAGCAGACTTCACGGGCCTCTACGACCGGCGGCTCGTCACGCTGCTGAGGATGGGAGAGCAGACCGGCCGGCTGTCCGAAATGCTCGCCCGAGAAGGCGACGTACTGACCGCAGAGCTCGAGCACCGCCTCCGCTCGCTGGGGAGCTTGCTCGAACCCGCACTGATCCTGCTGGTCGGC
>CABUJP010000072.1:0-12247 GCA_902491835.1 uncultured Alistipes sp.
CGACACGTCGACCGCCAGCATCATCTCGATACCGGTACGAGTCACCTCCTTGAGTTTCGAGCCGAACTGCGGACGGGCCAGCGCGACGACCAGCAGCAGCACGGCCACCGAGAACAGCACGAATTTGTAGCGCGGCCGCGCCGTCGAAGCCTCGGGCATCAGTTCCGAGACGGTCGCCGGATCGCCGAAGCGCTCGATCGCCCGCCGCCGGGCCCGGGCCGAAAGCAAGTGTACGCCCCACAAAAGAGGCAGAATCAGCAGCAGATAGAAATATTCGGGAGTTGCGAATCGGAACATGGCAGTCTCTTTTTAAGGAATCTGACGGAACCACAGCCGGCGCATGGCGAACCCGGCCGCGAGCAGCAGCAGCGCGCCGAGAACGAAGGGGGCGAAACGCTCATCGTAGCGCGTCTGACTCTCGACCTCGACGCGGCTTTTCTCCAGACGGTTGATCTCCTTGTAGATTTCGCGGAGCTTCTCGTTATCGGTGGCGCGGAAATACCGTCCTCCGGTTTTATCGGCTATATCGGAGAGTATCTCTTCGTCGATCTCGACCTTCATCGGGACGAAACTGAGGTTTCCCCACATGTCGAGGGCCGGATAGGGAGCCTGTCCCTCGCTGCCGACTCCTATCGTATAGACGCGAATGCCGAGCGTGGAAGCGATGTCGGCCGCCGTCAGCGGAGCGATCTGGCCGCTGTTGTTGACGCCGTCGGTCAGCAGGATCACGACCTTGCTCTTGGCCTGACTCTCGCGCAGCCTGTTCACGGCCGTGGCCAGCCCGTTTCCTATGGCCGTGCCGTCGTCGATCATGCCGCTGCGGACCGTGCCCAGAATATTGAGCAGCGAAGCCTTGTCGGTCGTCAGCGGGCTTTGCGTGAAACTCTCCCCAGCAAAAACGACCAGACCGATCCGGTCGTTCGGCCGGTCGGCGATGAAGCTCGCGGCCACCTCCTTGGCGGCCGAAATCCGATCGGGCTGGAAATCGCGGGCGAGCATGCTGCCCGAAATGTCGAGCGACAACACGATGTCGATTCCCTCGGTCGTCCGGCTCGAATCGCTCTGGGAGCTCTGCGGACGGGCCAACGCAACGACCAACAGCGCAACAGCCCCGCAGCGCAGCACGAAAGGCGCATGCCTCAGGTAATAGCGCGCTCCGCGCGGCACACCCCGAAGTCCCGACACGGTCGAAATACGCATCGTCGCGCGCCCCTGCCGCAAGCGGTAAACGTAATAGGCCGTCATCGGGACGACCAGCGTCAGCAGCCACAGCAGCTTCGGATTGGCAAATCTCACTATATCCACTTACTTTCCGATTTATTCCCGTTCATTATTATCCGTTTTTCCCGACAACAGTTCTGCCTTTCCCGGACTTTCCGCCCCGCCGAGCGCTCAGCGGGAAACGCCCGCCCGAGTCCGAAGCGGCTCCGTCCCGTCCCGATATCTCGTCCTCAGAGAAAAGCGTCCTTTTTCTGTCGTACAAAACAGGTTCCCCAGCCGAACTACCAGTTCTTGCCCGACCGTCCGACGACTTTCGCCTTCTTCGCGTCGACCTTCTCCTTGGTCTTGTCCTCGCTGCCCTGCACGGCGTCGAGCAAACGCTCAGCCTCCTCGCGGCTCATGCCGCCGTCTTGCGGCTGCTCGCCCGAATCCGGACGGGGCTTGTTGTTCGGATCGTTCGGATCGTTCGGATCGCCGTCCGGATTCCGGTTCGGGTCCTTGTTCGGGTCCCGATTCGGGTCGTCGTTTTGGTTGTTCTGATCGTTATCGTTCTTCCGGTCGTTCTGATTATTCTGATCGTTCTGGTTATTCTGGTTATTTTGGTTGTTCTGATCGTTCTGGTTGTTCTGATCCCGATCGAGCAGCTTCTTCGTATAGGCGTAGTTGAACTTGGCTTCCATATCGCCGGGGTTCAGCTTCAGCGAATTTTTGTAAGCTTCGAGGGCTTCCTGCAACTTGCGTTGCCTGAACAGCGCGTTTCCCTGATTGAAAAATGCCTGAGCGGCTTCCTCGCGCCGGGACGGGTCGGCAGCCAGCTGCTGCGCGGCGGAAGCGGCGAGCTTGTCCGCCTCGTCGTAGCGTTCCTGCTTGTAGAGCGCATCGGACAGGTTGAACGTCGCCTCGGGCGAGTCGGGCGTCTTCTCCAAAGCCCGCCGGTAGGCCGTTTCGGCCTCGGGATAGGCCCCCTTCTCGTACTGCCGGTTGCCCGAGCGGATCGCGCGGCGCTCGGGATATTTCTGAGCTGCAGCCGCGCCGCAGAGGACGAGCAGCAATACGGTCAAAATCGTTCTTCGTATCATGGCTTCACCTCCTCCTGCTTTTGCACCGGCTCCAGCTCGGCCGGCGTGTGCTCCACCTCCGTCTCCTTGGTCTGTTCGACGAAATAGTAGGCATCGCTGTACACTTCCTCGTTCCGCTCGGCATCGGCGACGAACTTGGCGAATTTGACGAAGTCGGCCGTCAGCAGGATGTTCTTCAGCCGGTCGGCGGCCTCGCCGCTCAACCGCTGCCGCTCCATTTCGTCGAGAATCTCCTGCGAGGTCAGCTCCATCGCCTTGACGTGATAGCGGTCGCCTATGTAGCGGCGCAGAATGTCGGTAATGCCCGTATAATACTGCTTCTGCTTGCCGCTCTGCCACAGCTTCTGGTTGTGCAGCGTCTCGAGCTGACGGATCGCGCACACATGGGGCGGCTCGCCGGGCCGCCGGCCTCCGGGAAGAGCCCGGAGCTCCATCCGGCGCCGAACGAGCAATACGGCCGCAATGACGGCCACAGCCGCCAGCCAGCCCAGTATCAGCCATCCCCGTATCTCGGCGAAACGCAAAGGCGTCCGCAGCGGGGGCTTCACGTCGTGAATCGTTTGGGTCAGCGTATCGACCGGCAGCGTATGAATATCGATCGCCAGCGAGTCGCGCGACCAGACCGTGTCGATCAGATTCTTATCGACCCGCAGCACGGGGAAGCGTCCCATGCGGTAGCGCCCCTCGTCGAAACCGGCCAGCAGATAGCTCTTGCCGAGGGTAATCCGTCTCCCTTCGGCTTTCAATGTATCCACGGGACTCTCGGACAGAATCTCGATGTCGGCCGAGTCGCTCAGAAAGCCGTTGAACACGGGAAAGTCGACGACCTCCATCACGTCCTTGTCCACCCGTATGTCCAGGCTGAACTGGTCGCCGATCATCACCGAGTCGGCCGAGAAGCGGGCCGAGACGACCGGATCGGCCGCCCGGACGGCGGCAACGCCGAGCGTCAGCGCGGCGAGAGCTCCTATTTTAAGAATATGCTGCATAAGCTCGCGTAACGTTTTTCAAAGACTGAAATCGGACGGACGCTACCGCCGCCTGAAAAGTTTCATCAGCGAGGCGACGTAATCCTCGCCGGTGGCGACTGCCACGCTATCGACCCGACTGCGCCGCAGCGCCGCCTCGACGACCGACTCGGTGTGCCGCCAGCTCGACGCGTAATGGTCGCGCACGGCCTTGGACGACGTGTCGACCCACATCCGCTCGCCGGTCTCGGCATCGCTCAGCTCGACGATCCCCACGTCGGGCATCTCGGTCTCGCGCCGGTCGTAAACCCGGATGCCGACCAGATCGTGCTTGCCGGAAGCGATCTTCAGCGCATCCTCGAAATCGGCCCGGTCGCCCGTCGTATCGAGGAAATCGGACAGCACGAACGCCGTCGAGCGCTTCTTAAGAACGTTGGTCAGACAGCGCAACCCTTCCGCGAGATCGGTTCCCTCGCTCTCGGGACGGAAGCCTATCAGCTCCTTGATGATCGTCAGCACATGGGAGCGGCCTTTTTTCGGCGGGATGAACTTCTCGACGCGGTCGCTGAAAAAGATGCACCCTACCTTGTCGTTGTTCTGAGCGGCCGAGAAAGCCAGCACGGCGGCGATTTCGGTGATCGTATTTTTCTTGAGACGGTCGGTCGTACCGAACATGCGCGAGCCGCTGACGTCCACCAGCAGCATCATCGTCAGCTCGCGCTCCTCCTCGTAGACCTTGATGTGAGGCTTCATGCTGCGGGCGGTCACGTTCCAGTCGATGTCGCGGACATCGTCGCCCATACGATACTCGCGCACCTCGCTGAAGGCCATGCCCCGGCCCTTGAAGGCGCTGTGGTACTTGCCCGCGAAAATGTCGTTGCTCAGCCCGCGCGTCTTGATCTCGATCCGCCGCACCTGCCGCAGGATCTCGCTGCTGCTCTCCGTCGCTTTGTCCGTCATCTCTCGATCCTCCGCCCGGGCTAAGGTACCTCCACGTTGTTCAGTATCTCGGTGATGATCTCCTCCGAGGTGATGTTCTCGGCCTCGGCTTCGTACGTGAGACCGATGCGGTGGCGCAGCACGTCGTGGCAGACGGCCCGCACGTCCTCGGGAATCACGTAGCCGCGCCGCTTGATGAACGCGTAGCTCTTGGCCGCCTTCGCCAGCGAGATGCTCGCGCGGGGCGATCCGCCGTAGGCGATCAGCGAAACGAGATTCGGCAGCTTGTACTCGGACGGCTCGCGCGTGGCGAAAATGATGTCGACGATGTACTTCTCGATCTTCTCGTCCATGTAGACGTCGCTCACCACCTCGCGGGCCTTCACGATGTCCTCGGGCGAGATCACCCGGTTGGGCTTCGGCAGTCCGCCGCCGGCCAGATTCAGGCGCATGATGTCGCGCTCCTCCTGCTTCTTGGGATAGGTGATGCGCGCCTTGAGCATGAAACGGTCGACCTGCGCCTCGGGCAGCGGGTAAGTGCCCTCCTGCTCGAGCGGGTTCTGCGTGGCGAGCACCAGAAACGGCTCGGGGAGCCGGTAAGTCGTGTCGCCCAGAGTGACCTGCCGCTCCTGCATCGCCTCGAGCAGCGCGCTCTGCACTTTCGCGGGCGAGCGGTTGATCTCGTCGGCGAGAATGAAGTTCGCGAAAATCGGTCCTTTTCTGACCGAGAACTCCTCAGTCTTCTGACTGTATATCAGCGTACCGAGCAAGTCGGCCGGCAGCAGGTCGGGCGTAAACTGAATCCGGCTGAAACGGGCGTCGACGGCCTGAGCCAGCGTCGTGATGGCCAGCGTCTTGGCCAGTCCCGGAACGCCCTCGAGCAGAATATGCCCGTTCGACAGCAGCCCGATCAGCAGCGTGTCGACCAGATGCTTCTGTCCGACGATCACCTTGCCCATTTCCAGATTCAGCGTGTCGACGAAGACGCTCTCGCGCTCGATCCGCTCGTTGAGTTCCTTGATGTTGATTACCTCGCTCATATTTCGATGATAAGTTACGTTTCTCCGCACAGGACCGCCTCCCGAAAGAGACGAAGCGCTTTTTAAACGGCTGAGTCGCAAATTTATTGTAAAAAATTCAATTTCCGTCCCCGGGACGCGGAAAATATCGGCCCGGCGAGGCGGCCGCATCCGGGAAACTTCGCCGGAGAGGACGCCGGCCTATCCGATTTTGGCTACAATTCGCTACCTTTGCGGCCGTATCATAAGACGTAGCGAAGTGTCCGAATACATCGAAAAGCTCAACGACGTGCAGCGCGAGGCCGTCGTCAACTACCGCTTCCCCTCGCTGATCGTGGCCGGGGCCGGCTCGGGAAAGACCCGGGTGCTCACCTGCCGCATCGCCTACATGCTCGAGCAGGGCGTGCCGCCGCAGTCGGTGCTGGCGCTGACCTTCACGAACAAGGCCGCGCGGGAGATGCGCGAGCGGATCGGGCAGCTGCTCTCCCCCGCGATGACGCGCGGGCTGTGGATGGGGACTTTCCACTCGATCTTCGCCCGCATTCTCCGGGACGAGTCCGACCGGCTCGGATACCCCCGCTCGTACACGATCTACGACTCGTCCGACGCGAAGAACATGGTCAAGACCGCGATCCGCGAGCTGAACCTGAGCGACGAGACCTACAAGCCCGGCGACATCGCAGCCCGCATCTCGCTGGCCAAGAATAACCTGATCACGCCTTCCGCCTACGAGGCGAACGCCTCCCTGCAGGCCGAAGACCGCGAGCGGAGGCGGCCCCAGTTTCTGGACATTTACAAGCTCTATGCGCGCAGATGCCGCGAGAACGGGGCGATGGACTTCGACGACCTGTTGCTGAACGTCAATATCCTGTTCCGGGACTTCCCCGATGCGCTGGAAAAATACCAGAACCAGTTCGGCTACATTCTGGTCGACGAGTATCAGGACACGAACTTCGCGCAGTACGCGATCATCCGCCGTCTGGCCCAGAACCATGCGAACGTCTGCGTCGTGGGCGACGACGCGCAGAGCATCTACTCGTTCCGAGGCGCGAAGATCGAGAACATCCTGCGCTTCCAGAACGACTTTCCCGACGCGAAGGTCTTCAAGCTCGAGCAGAACTACCGCTCGACGCAGAACATCGTGAACGCCGCGAACAGCATCATCGAGAAGAACACGAAGCAGATCCGCAAGAAGTCGTTCTCGTCGGGCGATCGGGGCGAGAAGATCAGGGTCATCAAAGCCTACACCGACAAGGAGGAAGCCTCGCTGATCGCCTCGGACCTGTACGCCGCCGTGCGTGGGGGCACGCCTTACAGCGAGACGGCCGTACTGTACCGCACCAACGCGCAGTCGCGGGCGCTGGAGGAGGCGCTGCGCAACCGGAACATCCCCTACAAGATATACGGCGGCGTGTCGTTCTATCAGCGCAAGGAGATCAAGGACCTGCTCGCCTACGTGCGGCTGGTCGTCAACCCGAAGGACGACGAGGCGTTCCGCCGCATCGTCAACACGCCCTCGCGCGGAATCGGCGACGTGACGGTCGGCCGGATCGCCGCAGCCGCCCAAGCGGCCGGAACGAGCCTGTGGGAGGCGGCCAGCACGATGACGCCCGAAAGCATGGAGCTCAAGGGAGCGGCGGCGAAGAAGATCAAGGACTTCGCCGGCATGATCGCCGACCTGTCGGCCATGCGCGCGACGGCCGAGGCTTACGACCTGGGGCTCGAAATCGCCACCCGGTCGGGCATTCTGGGAACCTACAAGATGCAGCAGGTGCCCGAAGCGGTCAGCGCGCTCGAGAACATCGAGGAACTGCTCAACTCGATCCGCGCCTATACCGACGAGCAGCGCCAGATCGCCGCGAGCGAAGAAGGCGAAGGAGAGACCGGCACGTCGCACGTGACGATCGACGAGTGGCTGCAGAACATCGCGCTGCTGACGGACATGGACAACGAGAAGTCCGAGGAGCGCGACCGCGTGACGCTGATGACGGTCCACGGCGCCAAGGGACTCGAGTTCGAGCACGTCTACGTGGCCGGACTGGAGGAAAACCTGTTCCCGAGCATGATGAGCCTCGGCACGCCCGAGGGACTCGAGGAGGAGCGCAGGCTGTTCTACGTCGCGCTGACGCGAGCCAAGCGCAGCGCCGTGCTGTCGTTCGCCGAGTCGCGCTTCAAATGGGGCGAGATGACCTTCTGCCGACCGAGCCGCTTCCTGAGCGAGATCGACCCGAAATACCTCGACCTGCAATTCGACCTCGGCGAGGGCGGTCAGGACGAGGACCCGACGCCGCAGAGGCAGGTCCGGACCCGCTTCGCCGAGCGCGGACGGAATGCCGGAGCTCAGCGCGGGGAATACGGACGGCGCCCCGGCGGTTACGGGCAGCGGCCGGACGCATACGGCGACGAGACCCGCACGTACTATCCGCCCAAGACGCAGGAGCGCCCGACGCCCCGTCCCGTACCGGCGCCGGGAGGACGCTTCCGCAGCATGGGCAGCCGTCCGGCCGCAGAGACCGGCGGAACGGAGCGTGCGACAGCCGTGCCGTTCGACGGCGACTATGCCGAGGGGATGCTCGTCGAGCATGCCAAGTTCGGCATCGGCACGGTCACAGCCGTCGAGGAGTGGTCGGGCGACCAGAAGATCACCGTCGAATTCGGCGGCGCGGGACGCAAGACGCTGCTGCGCAAGTTCGCCAAGCTGACGGTGCTGAAAAGATAAGCGCGGCGAGGCATTTCGGGACGGGAGGAAAGAGGGAACCGGGAAACGAAGCCGGACCGTCCGTCTCCCCTCCGGATGCTCCGAGGCTTCCGAGACAGGTCCGAAACAAAGCGGGGCGGCAACCGCTGAGGCTGTACGGGAAAGCGGAGAAAGACCGAAAAGAAACCGGAGAGAAACCCGAATTCGGCCGAACGGCTCCGGGACTCCCGACCAAGCGGGCACGGCCGGGCCCTCGGGGGAACGGTGGGCGGAGGGAAAGTCCCGCGCGCGAACCGGCCGCAGCCAAGCGGCGACACGGAAACGAACGACTCGAAACGACCGATTATAGATAACCGTTAACCTTATGTACGGACTGTTTCTGATCTTGCTGTTCTATCTGCTGGGCTGTCTCGTATCGGCTCTGCTCGACAACTTCATTCCGGGAAGCGTGATCGGAATGATTCTGCTTTTTTGCGCGCTGTCGCTCAAGTGGGTCCGACCCGGACACGTGAAAAAGGTTTCGACGTTCCTGATCGACCACATGATGCTATTCTTCATCCCGGTCGGCGTGGGGCTGATCACGTCCTACACGCTGCTGAGCCGCTACATGACGGCCATCATCGTCGCCTCGCTCGTCAGCACGGTGCTCGTGATCGCGGCGGTCGGCCTCGTCGAACAGAAACTCGAGTCCAAGCGCAGAAAGGAGGAAAAGCGATGAACGAGATCATCTACTCGCAGATTTTTCTGCTGACGCTGACCGTAGGCGTCTATCTGGGCGCGGTGCAGCTGCGCCGCCGGGTCAACTGCGCGCTGCTGCATCCGATCCTCGTATCGGTGGCCGTGCTGATCGCGTTCGTCAAGCTGACCGGTATGCCCTACGAGCACTACATGCGCCAGACGCAGATCATCGACTTCCTGCTCGGCCTGTCGGTCGTCGCACTCGGCTACGTGCTGCACGATCAGATCTACAACATTCGGGGCAACGTGCTCTCGATCGTCATCGCGATCGTCACGGGCAGCGCCGTCGGCATCCTGAGCGTCGCGTTGATCGCGCGCTGGATGGGAGCCGAACCGGCCGTCGTCGCGTCGCTCGAGCCCAAGTCGGTCACGACGGCCATCGCGCTGTCGCTGTCGGCCAACTCGGGCGGCATCCCGGCGCTGACGTCCGTCGTCGTGATCGTCGTCGGCGTATTCGGCGGCATCGTAGGGCCTTGGGTCCTGCGCAAGGCGGGCGTCGAGAGCCGGATCGCCAAGGGACTGGCGATGGGCGCCGCGGCGCACGCGATGGGCACGGCCCGCGCGATGGAGCTCGGCGCCGTCGAGGGAGCGATCAGCGGACTGGCGATCGGCCTGATGGGCGTCGCCACGGCCGTACTGGTTCCGATCCTCGAAAAAATCATCTGAACGAAACGCTCACCCGCATACCGAAACCGGGCCTGCGCCCGTTTAAACCTTAAAATCCGGACATTATGCGCATCGAAGAACGCTACGCCCACATTCTGGACTGGTTCCGGCAGCACATGCCCTCGGCCGAGAGCGAGCTCCGGTACGACAGTCCCTACCAGCTGCTGGTCGCCGTGATCCTGTCGGCCCAATGCACCGACAAGCGGGTGAACATGACCACTCCGGCCCTGTTCGACCGCTTCCCCACTCCGCAGCACATGGCCGAGGCCGATCCCGAGGAGATCTACCCCTACATCAAGAGCATCTCCTACCCGAACAACAAGGCCAAGAACCTCAGCGGCATGGCCCGAATGCTCGTGTCGGAGTTCGGCGGCCAAGTCCCCTCCGACATCGACCAGCTGCAGCGCCTGCCCGGCGTCGGACGCAAGACGGCCAACGTCGTCGCGATCGTCGCATTCCACCAGTCGGCCATGCCGGTCGACACGCACGTATTCCGCGTATCGGACCGGCTGGGACTCACCACCGGCGCGAAAACGCCGCTACAGACCGAAATGCAGCTCACGGCGCGCATACCCGCCGAGGATCTGCCTTCGGCCCACCACTGGCTGATCCTGCACGGCCGCTACGTCTGCACGGCCCGCAAGCCGCACTGCGAGGCATGCGGACTGAAACCGTGGTGTCGCTACTTCGCGCGGGCCGAGGGCAAAAAGTAGCCGGCCGCAGCGCCAATCGCAATAAATTGCTTACCTTTGTAGAGTAACCGCGACCGAACCCTGTTCCGGTCTTCAACCGAACCGCTTACCATGAACATTCGTCAAACGCTGTGGGTCGCGATCTGGGCGGTATGGGTCGCCGGCTGCGCCAAGGGGCCGGCCGAGGATTCCTTGCCCGCGCCGGGCAAGCATGCCGATGCGGCGGCCAACCGCTGGATCCATTCCCAGATGAAGGATCAGTACCTCTACAACGACCATATCGCCCGGCTTCGGATCACGACTCAGTCCTACGAACAGAGTTGCGAAAGCTTTTTCCTCAGCCTGCTGTCGTCGTCGCCCGACGACAACGACGGCAAGCACACCGAGGGGCGCGACTATTTCTACTCGACGATGGAGCGCGACAATACGTCGAAAGCGGCCAGCTTCGGCGGCGACTCCTACGGCATCGAGTTCAAGCTGTACGTCTATCCCGACAACGAGAGCTACGGCGCGGCCCGCGTCATGTATGTGGTCGAGGGTTCCCCGGCAGACCGAGCAGGCATCCGCCGGGGAGACTGGATCAGGAAGGTAAACGGGAGTGACATTTCCGTCGGAGGAACGAGCGTGCTGACCGGCGGCGGGAAGGCCCGCATGCTCGTGCAACGCATAGCCTATTCCGTGCCGGGTCTTGTCTACGACGTCACATGGGAAAAGGAGGTCGTCGTAGACGCAGCCGAGCCGGTCGCCTACAACCCCGTTCTAACCGATACGGTCATCGTGCGCGGCGCGCACCGGATCGGCTATCTGGCCTACACCTCTTTCGATACCGGACCTCAGGGCCCGTCGGCCGGCGACCACGTTTACGACGAAGCGCTGAAAGCGGTCTTCGCGGAATTCGCGCGCAACCGGATCGACGAGCTGGTGCTCGACCTGCGATACAATTCGGGAGGCTATATTTCGTGCTGTCAGCTGCTCAGCAGCCTGATCGCGGGCGAAAGCCGTCTCGGCGAGAGCTTCTGCTACTATCGGTATAATACGGGGCAGGAAACCGAACTGAAATTTCTGGGCCGGAATGAGGTCGGCGGAGCGACCGTCGACCTGCAAAGGCTCTACGTGCTGACCGGCCCGTGGACGGCATCGGCCAGCGAACTGCTGATCAGCGCGCTGAAGCCCTACATGCCCCTGCGGCTGATCGGCACCCGAACCGAAGGTAAGAACGTGGGCTCGTACGAAATCCGCTCGGACACGTATGCCCTGGCGCTGCATCCGATCACGCTCCAACTGCTCAACAAGGAGCACTGGACGGACTATGCGGCAGGATTCATGCCCGACGTTTATTTGAGCGACGACGCGAATCAGGACCAGATGCGCGAACTGGGAGATCCCGAGGAATACTTGCTGAGCCAAGCGTTGGCCGAGATCGTCGGGAGCGAAAGCGCCGCCTCGAAGGCAGCCGCCGGCTCGTCCGCCGGGCCGTTCGGCCCCGTAGCCGACGCTCCTTCGCGCCTGAACCGGGTGCAGGGCGCGATCGCCGGAAACGAAGCGCGGAACCAAACGACATCGAAAGGGAAACAAGAATGAGCATAACCGAAGAAAAACTGAATCTGCTGCGGCAGATCATAGGCGGAGCGCCCAAGAAAATCGCTCTGCTGTCGCATACGAATCCCGACGGAGACACGATCGGAGCCGCGCTGGCCTGGCGCTCCTATCTGGAGCGGCTGGGGCACACGACATGCTGCATCGCGCCGAACCGCTACCCGTATTTCCTCGAATGGATGACCGACATCGGACACATCGGAGTATTCAAGGAGGATCACGACGGCGCGATGGCCCGCTTCATCGGCGAGGCCGACGTGATCTTCTGCATGGACTTCAACCAGATCAACCGGCTCGACCGGGTAACCGACACGGTAACGGCCAACACGACGGCCGTCCGCGTACTGATCGACCATCACCTGCATCCGCCGGGGGACGGCTACGCCGTCCAGTTCTCGGACACGCACGCCTGCTCGACGTCCTACATCGTATACCAGTTGCTCGAAGCGCTGGCCGGGACCGACGCGATCGATCAGGCGATGGCCGAATCGCTGTACGTGGGCATCATGACCGACACGGGCAATTTCTCGTTCAGCAGCCTGACCTCGGACCTGTTCCGGGCCGTCGCCGTGCTGATCGACAAGGGAGTCAACGTACCTTACGTCAACAGCTCGGTATACAATAATTTTTC
>CABUJP010000073.1:0-12187 GCA_902491835.1 uncultured Alistipes sp.
CCCCGCCGAAAGGCGATTGCGACTCGTCCGCCGTAGCGGGATCGACCCTCAGCGAATAGACACTCTCCTCGCTCCGGTAAACGCCGTTGAAAGCCTGCAGGCTCCACTGATAGTCCCCTTCGTCGAGCGTCAGCGAGAAGCGGTCGGCCGCATGGAGGGAGTCGGCGCGCAATGTCGTGTCGGCCCATACGCGCGAGGCGCGGGCGAAGCTCGGCGAGACGACCGTGAGCCGGTAGCTACGGGCTCCCGAGAGGGGCCGCCAGAGAAAAGTCACCTCGCCGGCTTCGATATGCGCGTCGTGCTTCGGTGCGACCACTTCGATCCGGGCCCGGTCGATATCCTGCTCGAAAATGTCGTCGCAGCCCGAAAGCAACGACAGCAGAAACAAAAGCGCGCAGGCCGTCCGGAACAGGTCGGCGGAGCCCGTTCGACGGATCGGGATTGTCCCGGACGTCGAACGGGATTCGGACTCGCACGCATCGGCCCCGCCTGCCGGAAAGCCTGCGGAGAGCCTTTCTGTCCGGATCGGCGTTTTTCGGTCGGATCGACGGACATCGGGCCGAAACGGCCGGAGAGAACGGTTTGTCGGATCGGATTTCATATTACAAGAGTTTACGGTTTATCGGTCAATTGTTGAACGACGAGGGTTAATTGCAACGAGGTCTGCCGTCCCCGGCGGACCGTTTTGAACCCCGAAGAAAGCAAACGGCAGCCGGAGAGTTCCCGCTCCGCCGCATCGAGGGTCCGCAGCAGCGGAACAAAGCCTCCCGAAAGCACGATCTCGGCCGTGCGCAGCGTGAAGTCGTCACCCTCGCGGGTCCGATAAGGCGTATAGCTGACAACCTCGGCAGAGCTATCCGGGCCAAGGCGCTCCAGCAGCTCGAGCAGGCCGCCGCCGGCGATCAGTTCCACCGTATCGAGCATGGCGGCAGGCGTATCCGGCTGTACAGGTGCGGCCTCCGCCTCCGCGAGCGTCCGTTCCGCCCTGCGCACCTCACCCCACAGCGCGACCGTCCGCCCCAGCGATAACCGGTACACGGCCGCAGGCAACACGACCAGCAGCAGGAGCAGACGCACGACTCCTTCGTATCTGCCGATTCGGTTCATAAGGCGACGGTAATCTTGAATTCGGTCGCACCGCTTTCGCGGTTTTGCTCCAAGCCTTCGAGCCGGGCTTCGCGCAGCGGCAGTTCGGAGCGTAATCCGGTCATCAGTTCCGATACGGCCGACGCATCGTTCGTTACGCCCCGGATCGAAAGGGTTTCGGAAACGAATACGGGGTCTTTGCCCTCTTCCAACGTTTTGGAAAGAGGCTGCACGGCCAAAACGCTCAACGTTACGGCGGGCGGTACGTGAGAGGCTACCCGGTCCAGCAACAGGGCGTGGCGGTACGGCAGCCTGCGCGAAAACTCCGCTACGGCCGCCCGCCGCTGCTCGGAACGGGCCTGCGACGCGTCCTGCTTCTTTTCCCGGGCGGAAAGCACGGTCCGCTGCTGTGCGCGACGCTCTCGAAGCGAACCGGAAGCAAACGTATTGACGACGAGCAGAAGCAGTATCAGGCCCAGCACCGGTAGCCGCAGGCGGCGTTCCGCCGCTTTAGCGACCATGCGGCCTTCGGGTGTAGAGCGCAGAAGCGTGCGCCATTTCAACGTATCACGGTAAAAACGTTCCGCCTGCCGCAGGGCCTCTTGCTCGGGATCTGCCGCCGCTGGCCCGTAGCGAATATCCATGACAGGAATACCGTTCGCCGCGAGCCGTTGCCCGAGCGGTTCGACTTGCTCGCGGCGAACGAAGCTGATGCTCCCTAAATCTTTCCTTTCGTCCGAAAAACTCCATGCGAACGTTTCCGGATCCGAGGTCACTTTCTCGACGATCGCCGTATCTTCGGCCGGTTTCGTGACGACGCCGTATCCGGAGACCGAGATCAGGACGGGACGGCCCGAGCACTCCTTTTTCAGCGCATCGGCGCCGGGATCGGCGCACTCCCGCAGGATTCGGAAGTCGCTCCGGTCATAACCGAGTACGAACAGGCGCATCGCGTAGCGGTCCGCCTCCTCGAAACGGACGCAAAGCACGGTCGAAGGACCGACGAGTCGTTGCAGCAAAAATCTTTTCATCCCATACGATTTATTCCTTCCGACCGTCCCGGCTCGTAACCCGAAGCCGGAACATCCGGCCGAACGCGAAGCGATCCGGTTCGTAGCCTATAGCTCCGCCGCCGGACAGGCCTCCGCGCGGCGGCGGGCCTCGAGTCACGCATTTCCCTTATGTTTTGTGACGCACACCGCAGGCAAGCGGTGCGGATACCCTCCCGCACGGCAATGGCGGCGATTCCATTCGGTATCGAGGACGGACCGCCCGGCCGGCTTACCGTAAGAGACATTCCCGATTCGTCGGACAAAGTGTCGTGGCGATCCGCTCTCATCGTACGAGT
The DNA here is from genome assembly GCA_902491835.1 of uncultured Alistipes sp. Lineage (GTDB taxonomy): Bacteria > Bacteroidota > Bacteroidia > Bacteroidales > Rikenellaceae > Alistipes_A. The sequence continues at coordinate 2,435 of CABUJP010000073.1, forward strand.
CCGACGGGAGTCCCTCCGATCCGGCAGACCCGATCCGGGAACGAAGGTCGTTTCGATCCGTTCGGGGACATATTGTCTGAAATCGTTTCCCATAATTCCGATGTTTTTATTCGACCACGGTCGGCTTGATGAACACGTTCAGCCGGCGTTCCTGTTTGTTGTTCTTGTGCGTGCCGAAGATCCATTTGAGCACCGGCACGCGGGCGATGAAGGGCAGCCCCTGCGAGCTCTTCTCGTGCGACTGCCGGTCGATGCCGCCCAGCAGCACCGTCTCCTCGTTTTTCACGCGCACCATCGAGCGGAAGCTGCGCGTGGTGGTTCCCGGCGGAGCCTCCTTTTCGGTACGGTCGGTGAACTCGCTTTGCGACAGGTCGATCGTCATCGTGATATGGCCGTCCTCGCTCACATAGGGCGTGATCGAAAGGGTCATGTTCGCCTCGACGCTTTTCCAGACGAAGGAGGTCGACTGCACGGGGTTCTGCGTACCCATGTAGGTGTTGTTCGTCTCCTTGTAATACTGCATCTCCCCGCTGGTGAGCACCGCCTCGCGGCCGTTGAGCGTCGAGAGCCGGGGCGTCGAGCGCAGCTCGATCGTGCCGTCCTGCTCCATCGCCTTCAGGCTGGCATAAAAGTTCGGCGTCACCCTGCCAAGCTTTACGAGACCTATCTTATTTGCTAGGCTGTTGACGGCTCCCGCCCCGAGCGTCATGTCGAGACCCGGGGAGAGCGTGCCTGCGGTCTGCGTCGGCTCCGTACCCAAGCCGAGACCGAGACCCGCCTCCAGCAGCACGTCCTTCGAGGCGTCGACGATCATCACCTCGATCGTGATGAGCGGCACGGTCCGGTCGATCGAGCGCAGGAACTGCTCGATACGGGCTACCTGTCGCTGGTCACCGCTCAGGATCATGCTGTTCAGATCGCCGAAAGCGGCCGTCTGCACCCCTTTTTTCAGGTTGTCGGGGATCGCTTCCGCGAGCTTGTCTACCGTGCGGTAGCGCATCGGGACGATGCGCGTCGAGAACAGGCCCTCGCGCTTCGCCTCGCCGAACATATAGACGCCTCCCTCCTCGTAGTAGGTGTAGGCCGTGCCCGTCAGCAGCAGGTCGAACAGCGTTTTTACGTCGGTGTTTTTCAGGTAGATGCTCGTCTGCGCATTGACGGGCGTGATAAAGAAATAGTCGAGCTTCAACTGCTCGCAGACGTCGAGGATAATGTCGTAGACATTGCCCCGGTCGATCATCGCCGTGATGCGTCCCGTGCTGTCCACCGACAGCTGAGCCGGGGCGAACTGCCGGCGGCGGACATAATTTGGCGCCGGGGCGGCCGGGCTTCCCGTTTCGGCCGGCGGCTCGGAAAACGCCCAAGCCCCGCTGCCTTTCACGGGAGTAATTTCCAGTTTGTTGATTTCGGCCAGCGAACCGAGCGCCTCTGCGAAAGGCATCGCCGCGATGTAGCCCGATATAGGCCGGTCATATAGCGCCTGCGGAACGATCAGGTTCACGCCCGTGCTGTCGGTAATGCGCCGGGCTACCTCGCGCAGCGGTACGGCGATCAGGTCGTAGCTGAGCGTCGAGTCGGAGCGGTCGAACCGGACCGACGGTTCAGGCGGCGGAGCGACAGGCGCTTTGTACGGGAATACGGAGACGATATTCCCGATGACCTGCACGTCCAATCCGTACTGCTCGCACAGGAACAGCAACAGTTCGTCGATGCGGGCCCGCGTGAAGTTGCAGCTCACCGCCAGGTTCGCCCCGTCGCGCACGCTCAGGTTCACGCCGCCCACCTGAGCCACAGAGCGCAGCAGCTCGGAGAGCGGAGCCTCGCCCACCGACAGATCCACCTCGCCGAGGTAGGCCTCGTCGCGCCGGGTCAGCGTATCGAGCCGGGCGCGGATCGCGGCGATGCGGTCCGTACCGTCGGACTGCGCCGACACGGCGGCAGGAAGACACAGCGTCCAGACCAGCAGAATCGAAAAGAGGTACAGGTTCTTCATAGGTTGCGTTCAGGTTACAGTCGTATCGGGTCGTTCGCTTAAAGGCGATTCGGAGTATGAGCGGCGTATGGGTCATCGACCGTGACCCGTATTCACTCTCTGAGCAGCGGCAGTACCTCCTCGAGCGACGTCTGCCCGGAAAGGAACAGATCGAGGGCCGAATCTTTCAGCGTGGTGATGCCACGTTTCTCGAGCAGCGGAGCGATGTCGGGACGGCTCTCGCGAATGGCCTCGGCGAGCTCGTCGTCGATCGGGATCACCTCGTAGATCGCCCGGCGGCCCCGGTAGCCCGTGTAGTAGCATCGCTCGCAGCCGACGGGACGGTAATGCTTGTGCGAATGCGCCTCCGGGTCCTGTTTACCGGGGAGCACGGAGGTTTCTTGTTCTGTCTTCTGCATGAGATGGCCGTGTGTCCGGTCCTGTCGCGGCATGCGCTCGTAAGACTCTCCCCGCATCGTTTCGCAACAGGCGACGCTGGAGACCGGTGTTTTGTTCCCGGCCAAGCCGGCTGCGGCTTCTTCCGTCTTCCCGGCCGGCTGCGGCCCGGTTTTCTCCGAAGCGGAGATACCTGTGCTGTTGCGCGGGTCGGCCGGCGGGAAAGGCTCCGTCCGGTTCGCGTCCACATTGTCGACCGGGATTGCTGCTTCCGATATCCGTTCTCCCGCGCCGTCCTCCGCGTCCTTTCTATCGGAAGGAACCGGCCGAGGTCCGTACACCTGTTCCCGCTCCGACTCGGTCAGTTCCGCCTCCTTTTTACAGTCGGAACACAGCAGGCGGACGAGCCGCTGTGCGGCGCATAGGATCAGCGTGCCGGAGAGCAGGTACGGATGCACGCCCATGTCCCGCAGCCGCGAGACGCTGCCCCATGCGCTGTTCGTATGGATCGTCGAGAACACGAGATGGCCCGTCAGCGAGCTGCGGATCGCCATCGCCGCCGTATCGGCGTCGCGGATCTCGCCGAGCATGATGATGTCCGGGTCCTGACGCAAAAAGGTGCGCAGCGCAGCGCCGAAGGTCAGACCGATCTCCTCTTTGAGCTGTACCTGGTTCACTCCCTCGAGCGTGTACTCGACCGGGTCCTCGATCGTAAGGATGTTGCCCGACTCGCGGTTCAGCCGCCGGAGCGTCGCATAGAGCGTCGTGCTCTTGCCCGAGCCGGTAGGTCCGGTGATCAGCGCCATGCCGTGCGGGCGCGCGATGGCCGACTCGTAGTCGGCGAGCTGCCGCTCCGAGAAACCGAGGTTCGAGAGCTCCAGCAGTTCGGCATGGCGCGTCAGCAGGCGCAGCACGACTTTCTCTCCGTAGATCGTCGGAAGCGACGAGACACGCAGGTCGAACTTGTGCTCGCCTCGGTGGTAGAGGATACGCCCGTCCTGCGGCAGACGACGCTCCGAAATATCCAGGTTCGCCATGATCTTGATTTGGTTGACGATCGAGGCGTAGTCGCTCCGATCGAGCACGTATTTCTCGACGAGCTTGCCGTCGATGCGCAGGCGGATGCGACAGCGCTCCTCGTAGGGCTCGAAATGGATATCGCTCGCATACTCGTCGAACGCCTCGCCGATCAGATCCGTCAAAAATCCCTGTCCGCTGCCGATCTTGCTCCGATCCGCCGTCCGGCCTGCCGGGGCGCGGGTCTCTTCCCGGCGGTAGTAGCGGTTCAGCAGCAGGGAGAGCTCGTCCGGCCCGACCGGCTCGATCTGTACCCGGAATCCGGACAGCACCTCGATCTCCTGCGACACGGAAGCGTAGTCGCGCCCCCACTCTCCGGCGCACAGCACGATCCCGTCCCTGCGGTCGTAAGGCACGAGCCGGTAGTTCCACGCTTCGGCGGAGGAAAACAACTGCACGATCTCGGTCGGAATACGCTCGGGAAGGGTCATGGCAGCGAAAGGTAAAAGCGGTACGACAAATAAGCGGTCAGAGGCAGGCTCAGAAACGTGACCAGCGGAATCGTAGTCTCTCTCCGTACGACGACACGCACGACGAGCCAGTAGAACAGTCCGGCCAAACATCCCCCTAGCAGCAGCAACAGATATGGCGGCAACGGAGCAAGCGGTGTCAGCAGCAATGCGAAAATCAGATCGCCGGAACCGACATACTGCCGAAGGAGGCTTGACGGTCGCCGGTAGCGCAGCTTCAGATAGATCCACGCTCCGCCGAAGAGCCAGCCCAGCAGCAGCATGTTCGTCAGCATATTGTACAGTATCGTTCCTACGGATGACAAAAACACGGACGGCAACAGTACGCACAGGCCGAATGCGGTGAGCCAGCTTACCGGAACGGTCCGGCGACGAAGATCGGAGACGGCCAGTACGGTCGCCGGAACGACCGGAAGCAGGTATGCGAACGATTGCCAAGGCATAAATGAAGAGGGTATCAAACGGATTCGAGATGGAAGCGTGCCGGAAAGCGGGACCTAAGTCCCGCCTGTTCCGGTCCGCCGATCAGAAAAGGTTGTTATCAGTCCTTGATGGTCTCTTTCAGGTTTTTGTCCTGATCGATCTCCCAGACGTTGTACTCGCCGTCGCCGTCGAAATCCACCACGGCCGTCGCCGTCGCGCGGAAGCCCCGCTCCGAAGCCTCGACGATCTCGATGCGGTAGTTGGCATGGCCTCCGTCCGTGACCAGAGGCTGCTGCTCGAAGCCGAGCTCCTCGAGCGAGGCGGAATACTTCGAGTAGGTGTAGAAGTTGTTCTTCTCGAGCGTATGCAAAAAGACGAGCTGCTGCTGGGCCTCGGTGCTCTTGGCCCGCGAGATGAGCGGCATCAGGTTCGGCAGTGCGATCAGCACCAGAATCCCGATGATGACCAGCACCACCAGCAACTCCGGCAGCGAAAAAGCGGGAAGGCGTCGGGAAACGATTCGTTTCATAATCCTAAGCTTGAATCAGTAAAATAATAGTTGTCGGGCGATTGTTGTACGAAGGTCGGAAGCGAAAACGAATCGATTTGATAAGTATATGGCAACTACCCTGTTTTTTATGATGTGATATTTATTAAGTGTGTGATTATAAGTATAATGAAAATTATTGTCACTATGGGTCGCCTCTATGTTTTATCTCACGGCACACGGTTTTAAGGCTTTTTCGGTCGTTTTTCGACAGAAACGGGCCGAAAAATGCAAAATCGGGCTTAAAAGGTTTGGAGTGTTAAGGCCGAGAATGCTGAAAAGTGTTCGTAATTCACCATTCTAGCGAGACCGTCCGGCCGTACACCCCCTTTGGATATCTGATAATCTGTCGGTTTTTTATAAAAAATCCTCTTTTGATTTGTCAAGAGCCTATGGAGCAAGTGGTAAGCCATATTGTAAACAGACAGTTACAGGAAAATATATTGGCAAGTTTGAAGGGACTAGTCTTTATGAATAATGTAACTATTTTATTTGGGCGTGCTATTTACCTTTTTATTGATACACTCTTCCGTTAACGAGTAAGAAGGCTTTACCAGCCACATAGCTAATTATACGACAAGAAAACGTGACCGTTGAAAGAATAGGCTCTGTAGATTGCGTATCCGCAAAAGATACGTATATATACTTGTGCCGCTAACAGGTTCCTAAAAGACGGTTTCGGACAATAATCCATAGCTCAGTATCCAAGTCGTTCCAAATGTTGGAGGGAATGCAATGATTGTTTGATTATGCGATATTCAATAGGGCTAGGCTCATTTTTTCTCTGTATGCTTTGTTGAACGTCGGCGATCTGTGGAATTGCGCCCGGTCTTTATGCCCGGAAATGGTGAAACCGGGCGCTGTTTTTATCGGCCGCTTTATTCGGGCCGATAGGAATCTCGGTAGTTTTATCTCTTTGGTTCAAGGCCGTTTCCCGAATTCTGTTTGCATTTTTCTCCCGGGGAGGAGTATTTCCGGACAGGAATGGCTAACTTTATGGCGAACGATAAAAACGATCCGAGATGAATCTGAGAAAAATAGGTGTTCTTTGCTTGGGATTGATGGCGGGCGGCTTGCTGCAGGCCAAAGTCCGACTGGCTTCCGTTTTCGGCAGCGATATGGTTTTGCAGCGGCAGTGCGAGGCGCCTCTCTGGGGCTGGGCCGAGCCGGGAGCCGAGGTTGCGGCGACCGGGTCGTGGGACGGATCGACTGTCCGGACCCGTTGCGGAGCGGACGGGAAGTGGATGCTGAGGCTGAAAACTCCCGAGGCGGGAGGACCCTATACGGTTACCGTCTCGGACGGGGAGGCCGTTACGTTGGAGAACGTGCTGATCGGCGAGGTGTGGATCTGCTCGGGACAGTCCAACATGGAAATGCCGGTAGCGGGCTGGGGTCGCGTGCGCGATTATGCCCGCGAGATCGAAAGCGCCGACTGGCCTCGGATACGCCTGTTCGGCGTCAAGCGGGTTTCGAGTCTGGCTCCGAAGGAGGACGTACAGGTCGTAGGCGGAGGCTGGCAGTCCTGCTCGCCGCAGACGGTTCCCGACTTCTCCGCCGCCGGTTACTTTTTCGCCCGCGAGTTGCATAGGGCGCTCGGGGTTCCCGTCGGAGTGATCAATACGTCATGGGGTGGTACGGTAGCCGAGTCGTGGATGAGTCCCGAGGCTCTGGCCACGCATCCCGATTTTGCGGAGCGCGTCGAGCAGGTTCGCACGGCCGGGGCCGACGAGAGCCGGTTATGGGCCGGATTCCGCGACGACTCGGCTCGCTGGGAGCAGACTGTCGCGCAGCGCGATCCGGCGTATCGGGACGGGAAGTGTCTGTGGAAGGAGCGGTCCTTCGACGACAGCGACTGGGATACGATCGATCTGCCCGCCTATTTCGATGCGGAGTGTCTGCCGGGCCACGACGGAATCGTCTGGCTGCGCCGGCGGATCGAGATACCGGCCCGCTGGCGGGGGCGCGACCTGACGCTTCGCCTTAGCTACGTAGACGACCGGGACGTGACTTATTTCAACGGAGTGCAGGTCGGCGCGACCCATGCGTTGGAGCAGGAGCGCGTCTATCGGGTGCCGGGCAAGCTGGTCGAGGGGGGCGAGGCGGTCATCGCAATCCGTGTGCTCGACACCGGAGGCGACGGCGGGCTCAATTACGACGGCCCGTCGCTTCGCCTGAGTCTGTCCGACGACCGGTATATACCGCTGTCCGGCCCGTGGAGATACCGGGTCGGAAGCAAATTGGCCGATTTGCCTGCTCCGCCCGTTCAGCCCGATTTCAATCCGCATCAGCCGACGGCGCTTTACCATTCGATGCTTCATCCGCTCGTTCCGCTGGCCTTCCGGGGCGCAGTATGGTATCAGGGCGAGTCGAACGCATGGCGGGCCGAGCAGTACGGGACGCTTTTCCCGCTGCTCGTCGAGGACTGGCGCTCGTGCTGGGGGCGCGATTTCCCGTTTCTGTTCGTGCAGCTGGCTAATTTCGGAGCGCGGCACGACGAGCCTGCCGCTTCACAGTGGGCCGAGCTGAGAGAGGCTCAGTCCGAGGCGCTGCATCTCGAGGGAACCGCCATGGCCGTGACGATCGACATCGGCGAGGGCGACAATATCCATCCGAAGAATAAGCAGGAGCTGGGCCGCCGTCTGGCCCTGATTGCCCGTGCCCGGGTGTACGGAGAGCCGGTGGCATGCAGCGGTCCCGTGTACCGGACCTATCGGATCGAAGGCGACAAAATACGGATTCGGTTCGACGAGGCCGAGGGGCTGGCGGCCCGAGACGGTCAGGCTCTCGGCGGGTTCGCCGTAGCCGGAGCCGATCGCCGGTTCCATTGGGCCGAGGCTGCGATCGACGGGTGCGACGTAGTGGTCAGCTCTCCCGAGGTCCCGTATCCTTTGGCCGTTCGCTACGGGTGGGACGACAATCCGGACTGCAATCTGGTCAATGGCGCCGGGTTGCCGGCCTCGCCGTTCCGAACCGACCGCTGGCCGGGAGTCACGGCAGGGAAGAAATGAATCCGGGTCTGTCTGGCGAGTGAACCCTCTGCTTCATCCTGCCGGCAGAACTGCTCGCATGTTTGCCGGGTACTGTCTTCGCGCATGACGGGCAGTTTGCGCGAGCCGGTATATGGGCGATTCCGTCCCGGCAGGTTGTAGGTTTCGGGCAAAACAGCTATTTTTAGCCGGGTAACCGACGGGAGGCTATGAGAAAATTCGGAAATACGGGCGGCAGCGAGTCGAACATGCGGATCAAGGTGGCCGTAGGCTATCTGTTGGTCGCCGTGGCGGCGGTTTTCGCCGTCTGGTACATTTACAAGCGGATTGCGCCGCTGGCCGTTCGTGAGGACGCTACGCAGGGGGCGGCATACCGGAAAGTGCTGGTTACGGGCACGACGATTTCGTCGCTGTACGAGGCGAGCTACCGGGCGAATATCTATCTGCAGGACCCTTCGGTCGGTAATCTGGAAGCCTACGACCGGGCGATCGACACGGTCTACGGCCATATCGACTCGCTTTGCCGGTTACAGATACCTCCCGAGCAGATCGGCATTCTGGAGGAGATTACCGAGTTGCTGAAGTGGAAAAAGTCGAACTTGATAGGTTTGGCCGCTACGATGAGCCGTCTCCGGAAGAGAGAGGTGCTCCGGCATGACAGCCTGCTGCGGGCGCTCGAGAGAAAGGACACGCTTTCGCCCGTAGTCGTAGTGATCGAGAAACCGACTCGTCAAGATACGATTCGTCCGGTTCCCTCGGAACGGGACCGGTTTTGGCGGCGTTTCGCAAGACCGCTCATGACGGCGAGGGATACGCTCAAGGAGACTCCGAGGAATAGCGAGATGCCTGTCGATACGCTCGCTCCCGTTGTTTCGCAAAGGGTGCCGCCGGACGCGGGCGAAGCGCGATCACAGGCGAAGCCGGCATTACCTTCCAGACAGCGCGACCGGACCGCAGAGGCCATCCGGCAGCAACAGCATACGTTGATGCTGATCGATCAGACGATCAACGACCGGGCTGCGTTGCTGTTGCAGAAGATGAACGACGAGAACATCCGGGCCGCGCTCGACGAGATCGGCACCCGCGACCGGACGCTCAAGCGCGCGGGAGAGTCCGTGCTGGGGATCGCGTTGGGCGCGCTGTGCATAGTGCTCCTTTTCGTCGCTCTGATATTCAGTGATATAAATAAGAACAAACGATATAAACAGGCTCTCGAGGAGGCCCGGCGCAAGGCGGAGGACCTGATGGAGAACCGGCAGCGGCTGCTGTTGTCGATATCCCACGATATCCGCTCGCCGCTCAATTCGATCATGGGCTACGTCGAGCTGCTGTCGTCGAATCCTTCTCCCGATAAGGTGGCGCGCTACACGGCCAGCATGAGGTACAGCTCGGCTCATCTGATGGAGCTGCTGACCAATCTGCTCGAATATTCCCGGATCGAAACGGGCAAAATGACCCTCGACGCGGCTCCTTTCGAGGTATTCCCGCTATTCGATCAGACCCTCGGCATGTTCGTGCCCGCGGCGGAGAGAAAAGGCGTGTCGCTCGTAAGCGACAACCGCACGGAAAAAGGCTTGTACGTCAAAGCTGACGCGGCCCGGATCAGGCAGATACTGATCAATCTGCTCTCCAACGCCGTGAAGTTCACCGACCGGGGCTCGGTCACGCTTTCGGCGGCCGTTCGGCCCGGAGACGGAAACGGCGCGCCGCTGCGGTTGGAGTTCGCCGTGAGCGACACGGGGTGCGGCATTGCGCCGGAAGAGCAAGAGAGGATATTCGACGAGTTTTCGAGGGCCGATACGGCCGGCAAGGAGGGCAGCGGATTCGGGCTGGCCGTCGTGTCGCGTCTGGTCGAGCTGCTGGAGGGGACGCTGGAGCTCG
>CABUJP010000074.1:0-12140 GCA_902491835.1 uncultured Alistipes sp.
CGTGACGAGTCCGTGGGCTCCCGCGCACTCGGCGCTGCGGGCGATCGCGCCGAAGTTGCGCACGTCGGTCACGCCGTCCAGCACGACGAGCAGGGGCGTTTCGTCCTCGGGAATCGATTCGAGCAGCTCGTGCAGGCCGACGTACTCGATGGACGCCGTCAGCGCTACGGCGCCCTGATGGTTGCCCTGTGCGAGCCGGTTCAGCTTTTCGACCGGGACCCATTGTATCCGGATCCGGCGCTGCCGGCACAGTTCGGCCAGCTCGCCGAGCAATACGCCGTTGGCCCCTTTCTTCAGATAGACTTTTTCGATCTGCCTTCCGGCCTCGATCGCCTCGATGATCGGCCGCAGGCCGAACAGCATGTTCTTGTTTTCCATGACGCGGTTTCTCGTAATATTCCTTACGGCCGGGCTCCGGTCTTTTGTCCGGAGAGCGGGCTCCGGCGCGGCGGACGGCTCCCCGCATTCCGGCCGCATGCGGCGTTCCGGACCGGTACGCTCTTTCCCGGCGGGATGTCCCGCAGAATCCGGCCGCTCCGGCTTTCTATGCCTTCAGCGAGTCCCTCAGGTTTTCGAGCGTGATGCTCAGTTCCTCCCAGCGGTAGGTCAGCTTCGTCAGCCGTTCCTTCATTTCGTTATAGCGGGCGTAGACCGTTCCGTTGCTCAGGTCGATGCCGTGAGCCGCCGGATCGGCCATCTGCCGGTCCAGTTCGGCGATTTGCTTTTCCAAGTCCATAATTTCCGTCTCGGCGCGCTCCACGTCCCGCTCGGCCTTGCGCAACTGCTTCTCGACCTCGCGCTTGCGCTCGTACTCGGCCTTGCCCGAGACTTTCGGGGCTTTCGCGCCGGTATCGGCCGCCGGAGCTTTCTTCCGCTCGATTTCGCGCATCGAGGCGATCTGCCGGTCGCGCAGGAAGTCGTAGATACCGCCCAGATGCTCCTTGACCGCTCCGTCGCGGAACTCGTAGACCCGCTCGACGAGTCCGTCAAGAAACTCGCGGTCGTGCGAAATGACGATCACCGTGCCGTCGTACTTTTTGACGGCGTTTTTCAGGATGTCCTTCGAGCGCATGTCCATGTGGTTCGTCGGCTCGTCGAGCACGAGCAGGTTATACGGCTCGAGCATCAGTCGCGCCATGGCCAGCCGGGCCCGCTCGCCTCCCGATAGCACGCGCACCTTCTTGTCGATCTCCTCACCCCGGAACAGGAACGCTCCGAGTATGTCGCGCAGCCGCGTGCGGATGTCGCCGACGGCTACCCGGTCGAGCGTGTCGAAGACGGTGAAGTCGCCGTTCATCAGGTCATCCTGATTCTGCGCGTAGTATCCGATGCGGACGTTGTGTCCGATGCGGACGCTGCCTTCGGTCGGCGTCAGTTCGCCGATCGCCATGCGGGCGAACGTCGTCTTGCCTTCCCCGTTGCGGCCGACCAGCGCCACCTTCTGGCCCCGCTCGATCGTGAACGTCGCGCCCGAGAAGACGTGCTTCGTTCCGAAGCTCATGCCCGCATCCTTCGCCTCGACGACGATCTGGCCCGAGCGCGGAGCGGGCGGAAACTTGATGTTCAGCGCGCTCGTATCCTCCTCGTCGATCTCGATGCGCTCGATCTTCTCGAGTTGCTTGATGCGCGACTGCACCTGGTTCGACTTGGTGGGCTTGTAGCGGAAGCGCTCGATGAACTCCTCGGTCTGCTCGATCATCTTCTGCTGGTTCAGGTAGGCCGCCATCTGCTGCTCGCGCCGCTCTCGCCTCAGCTCGACATACCGGCTGTACGGGACCTTGTAATCGTACGCCCTGCCGAGCGACAGCTCGATCGTGCGCGTGGTGACGTTGTCCAGAAAGGCCCTGTCGTGCGAGATCAGCACGACGGCCCCGTTGTATTCCTTGAGGTAGCCTTCCAGCCACTGGATGCTCTCGATGTCGAGGTGGTTCGTCGGCTCGTCGAGCAGGAAGACCGATGGACGGCGCAACAGCAGCTTGGCCAGCTCGATGCGCATGCGCCAGCCGCCGCTGAACTCGCTCGTCGCGCGCGTGAAGTCTTTTCGCTCGAAGCCGAGCCCGAGCAGCGTTTTCTCGACCTCCTCCTCGCGGTTCTGGCCGCCGAGGATATGGAAGCGGTCCGTCGCGTCGTTGAGCCGGTGCAGCAGCTTCTCGTACTCGGGGCTCTCGTAGTCGGTCCGCTCGGCGATCTGCGCCGTCAGGCGGTCGATCTCCTTTTCCAGATCGAGCACTTCGGCGAAAGCCGACTCGGTCTCTACGTAAAGCGTCGTCGTGTCGGCCACTTTCATCTGCTGGGGCAGGTATCCGATCGTGCACTCGCCGTTGCGCGAGACGCCGCCCGAGGTGGGCGGCTGCTCCCCGACGAGCACCTTGAGCATCGTCGACTTGCCCGCTCCGTTCTTGCCCACCAAACCGATCCGGTCCTTCGGGTTGATCAGAAACGATATCTCCTTGAATAGATCCTGTCCGCCGAAACTGACGGTCAGGTTGTCCACCGAAATCATTCCTCCGCTATACGTTCAACAGTTCGTGAATGGTCGCCTCGGGGTTCTCGCTGGCGAACACCGTGCTCCCGGCCACGAGCACCTCGCAGCCCGCGGCGTACACTTCGGCCGCGTTGGCGAGCGTGATGCCGCCGTCGATCTCGATCACGGCCCGCGAGCCGCGGCGTTCAATTTCCCGGCGGAGCTCGGCTACTTTTTCGGTCGACCCCTCGATGAACGACTGTCCGCCGAATCCCGGCTCGACGCTCATCACGAGCACCAGATCGAGCTCGCTCAGGTAGGGCGCGACGGCCGCGACGGGCGTCTTCGGCTTGATCGACACCCCGGCCTTGGCGCCGGCCTTTTTGATCATGGCGATCGCGCCGCGCACGTCCTCGGTCGCCTCGAGGTGGATCGTGACGATGTCCGCCCCCGCCCGGACGAAGCGCTCGACGTATTTCTCAGGATTCACGATCATCAGGTGCGTGTCGAGTACTTTCTTCGTGCCTTGGCGGATCGGGCCCATGACCGGGAACCCGAACGAGATGTTCGGCACAAAGACGCCGTCCATCACGTCGATGTGGATCCACTCGGCCTCGCTGCGGTCGAGCATCGCGATGTCGTCGGCCAAATGGCCGAAATCGGCCGAGAGGACCGAGGGGGATATGATTCTTGGCATAATCCGTCTGTTTTTGTCGGTTTGCTGTAAATTCGTACAAAGGTAATGATTTTTATCGCTATTTTTGCTCTGTCGCCGATCCCGGCGGCAGAAATCGAACCGAAACGACCATGCTGTATGCTTTTGTTTTGTTGGTCGGACTGGCCGTCGGCGCTTTGGTCGTCGCCGGCTTGGTCCACCGCCCGGCCGCCCGCCGCTGGGCGGAGACCGAGCGCGGGCTTCGCGCCGAGGCCGAGACGCGAAGTGCCGAGCTGATCGCGCTGAACCGCGACGCGGCCGAGAGTTCCGCGCAGCGGCAGGCGCTGGAGAAGGAACTCGCCGAGCTGAAAGCCGAGCGCGAGCGCGAGCGGGCCCGCCGCGCCGACGAGATCGCCGCGCTCGAACAGCAGCAACGGCTGGCATTCAAGAATCTGGCCAACGAGATACTCGACGAAAAGAGCCGGCAGTTCAAGCAGAGCAACCGCGAATCGCTCGAATCGCTGCTGAATCCTTTCCGCGAGCAGATCGAAGGCTTCCGCAAACGTGTCGACGAGGTGTATAAAGGAGAAATTGAGCAACACTCTTTACTCAAAAATGAAATTTGTAGGCTCAGCGAGGCGAACCTGCGTATATCCGAGGAGGCCGACAACCTGACCCGCGCGCTGAAAGGCAACTCGAAAGTGCAGGGCGACTGGGGCGAGATGCTTCTCGAGACGATTCTCGACAGTTCGCATCTGACCAAAGGCATCCACTACGAGACGCAGCACAACCTGAAGGACGAGCAGGGCAACAACCTGCGTCCCGACGTGATCCTGAAGCTGCCCGAGGGCAAGCGGATCGTCATCGACTCGAAAGTTTCGCTGACGGCCTACGTGGCCTATACCGAAAGCGCGACGCCCGAGGACGCCTCGCGTGCCGTGAAGGACCATCTGCGTTCGGTGCGTGCCCATGTCGACGAGCTGAGCGGCAAGTGCTATCAGACGCTGCTCGACCGGACGCGGTCCGAATCGCCCGATTTCGTCATCATGTTCGTTCCGAGCGAGCCGGCTTTCCTGCTTGCGATGCAGCAGGACGCCTCGCTGTGGGGCTATGCTTACAACAAGAAAGTGATCGTCAGCAGCCCGACGAATCTGTTCGCTCTGCTCAAGATCGTCGATGACCTGTGGAAGCGCGACATGCAGAGCCGCAACGCGAGAAAAATAGCGGACGAGGGTGGTAAGCTCTACGATAAGTTCATGGGTTTCGCCGAAACGCTGGTCGATCTGGGCAAAAGTATCTCCGCTTCGTCGGAAAGGTACGAGAGGGCGATCAAGCAACTCAAGACGGGTCAGGGCAATCTGATCCGCCGCACCGAGCAGTTGCGCGAGCTGGGCGTCAAAGCGACCAAAAGCCTCCCGAACCAGCTGTCCGACTACGACGAGGAGGACGAGCGGACCGAGATGGAGCCCGGAGCCGAACGCGAGGACAAGAGCGGTGCGGAAGCTGTCTCCGTCCCGGATGTCCGCTGATCCGCAGGCGGGCTGTATGTTTTAGCTTGGCGTTCCGGCTCGTGATCGTTCGCTACCCGATACCGGATGTGAAGTCGGATATGTTTCTTGTCGTATGGTATTCAATAAAATAGGTCCTAAACGTAGCTGTTTGAAAAACGAAGAGTCGAATAGCGGGAACTGCTGTATGGCGCTTTGTCAGGGTGCGTATCACCATAGAGCCGGTCGTATTCGATACATATTTTGAGTGCACGGACTTTGACGAGCGATTCTCGGCTCACCGTAGTCCGTCGTTCGATTGTCGAGTGAAAAGCCATGCTACGGATTTCCATAGATGGATACGGACAATGGTGAACATCATCCGATGTCTGAATATTTACCCGTCGGAAACATATGGGCGAAGACGAATCCTCGGACGCTCCGAATGGATTCGCGACAGTCTGCCGCCTTTCTTCTCTGTCCAGCATAAGCATACCGAGCTTCTTCGGTCGGGAGAGGGGAGCTTCCGCGACTCTGCGGGAAAGAAGATGCAGAGTATTGCGTTTCGACCGTAGCGGGAATGTTCTTGCGGAAAGATAAAGACGGCTTTCGAGCCGTCTTTATCGCTTTAATATGAAGATTGTCATGGCCGGATGCGGTAGGGCCGCTATCCCCGCTTTCAGAACCGGAATCCGATGTAGATACGGAACGAGCTGGTTTTGAACTTGCGGTCGGGAACGTTTTTGAGAACGTCGTCCAGCGACGGATCGTCCGTATCCTCGTCGAATTCGGATTCGTCGAACGTCATTCCGTCGTATTTGGCCGTGCCCCAACGCCATTCCGCACCGAGCGACACCACTTTCCATGCTGCGGTCAGACCGAAATTGCAAAATGTTACATAGTGGTGGTGTACGGTTTCATCGAGGTAAAGCATAGAGTAGGAAGGCGTTACGCGGAAGTAGGCTCCTACCTTCAAATGGTGTACGGGATTTACCGTCACCGACGGGCCGATCTGCATGCCGAACTCTGCCTGGTGGACATCGGATTTGAAAGTCTCGTCCATCTCGTAGTCGTAGTCTTCGAACGAGGATTTGGCGTAATTGATATCGAGCCACGACCAGTCGAGGCCGATTTTCATCATGCCGAACAGCGGCTTTTTGTGCAGATAGTAGGTTTTGCCCCAACTCAGCGAAGCACCGAAATCGCTTTTGAGATCGCCGCCATAAGTCTTGTCCGTCAGTTTCTGACTGACGTATCCGATGTTGAAATACTTGGAGCGGTTTTTCCAGATCGCCCGGTCCAGTTCGGTTTGCTCGGCAGACTGTACGCGGGAGTTGAGCGAATTGACGATAGCTTGCAAGGAGTCCGCCTTATTGGCGTCGCCATTCGACTGCCCCGGTTCCTGAGCTGTGGCCCGGAAAGATACGGAGAACACCGCCGCAACAGAAAGCGTGAGAATTAGTAGTTTGTGTTTCATAAATATAAATTGGCTCCGCCCTGTCCCTGACGGAATTTGGTTGCACATATATATAAAAGCGTGGGACAGTACCTTTCATTTGCCTTTGAATTCTTTGCAGTCCCTATCGTCAAACAAACGAGTAAAGCTTACGTCCGAAGTAAATGTTTACGCTTTACCCTGGGTTATTGGTGGGGTTGCAAAATTTCAAAAGCCGAATAAAAGCTAACGCTTTTTATATGTTCTGTATGTTCGTGTCATAGGCATCGCTTCAGGCGAGAAGCTATCCTTACGGCAATACGAAGATACATGATATTTTATAATTTGGCAACACGCTCGGTCGCCATTGAAAGCTTGGAGAAAAAACTCCCTCGTCGGACGCGGAATTAAAGCTGGTATATTTTGGTATATTATATAATAGGGGAAGGTATTCTATATGAACGAGAGGGAGAATCGGACTTCCGCAAAATTATTTGCTGCGGAAAAAGCTTATGACTTTCAATCATTAAGGATGCGTTTTCAAAATGCATTGGAACGGGCGAGCGATCGGCTGTGTTCGTGCTGTCCGCGAGGTGGCGGTACGGCAAGTCGGCGAATAGCAGGGGCCCTTTGTCGCCCCGCTTGTCAAGCGATTCCTGCGATTTCCGCGAGCCGGATTTCCCGAGCATAGTCGCCCGAAGCCTCCGAATCGCAGTCTGGTTGTGAAATTTCCGCGTTCGCCGGGCCGAGTTGTTAAATTCGGGGCGGATCGCATTGTTTTTTCTCTTTTTTGTTATACATTTGCGGTGTTGAACAGAGATTGTAGAACGTTTAATCCGTTACGAGGAGCGATGAATCAGCTTTCGCCTTTTTTTGGTTATTATTTTTACTTCTACTTTACCAAAAGCGGACTGGGATCGCGTTGCCTTTAGCGAACGAATCGAACGATGAAAAGATAGACGATCCCGGTCCTTGCAAGGTCCGGGATTTTTTTTGAGATGAAGATGACAAGCCAGAACGAATGGACGGAGCCGGAGGCCGTGGGCGGCGCGGGAGCGCGCGTCGCCATTCAGGGCTACGAAGGTAGCTTTCACCATATCGTCGCGCGTCGCTTTCTGGGCGAGCGGGCGGAAATCGTTCCCTGCGATACGTTCCGCGAAGTGGCCCGGCAGGTCGAGAGCGGCGGAGCCGAGTATGGCATCATGGCGATCGAGAACTCGATCGCGGGAAGCATCCTGCCCAATCTGGGTATCCTGCATAACAGCCGTCTTCAAGTGACCGGGGAGTATTACCTGCATATCCGGCAGAACCTGATGGCGCTGCCCGGGGTCGGGCTCGAGGGAATCGAGGAGGTGCACTCGCACCCGATGGCGCTGTTGCAGTGCGTCGATTTTCTCGATACGCATCGCTGGCGTCTGGTCGAGACCGAGGACACGGCCCTCAGCGCCCGGCGCATCGCCGAGCGGAGCATCCGCAACGCGGCCGCCATAGCCGGCGATCTGGCCGCCGAGCTTTTCGGGCTCGAAATCGTCGCGGCGGACATCCACTCGATCCGCAACAACTATACGCGCTTCATGGTGCTTCGTCCCGACCATCAGCCGATCGACGAGCGCTCGGACAAGGCTTCGCTCTGCTTCAAGACCGACCATCGTCATGGCTCGCTGATACGCGTGCTGCGCGAAATGGAGGACTCGACGATCAATATGACCAAGCTGCAGTCCTCGCCGATTCCGAGCGAGCCGTGGCACTATATGTTTCATGTCGACATGGAGTTCGCCTGCATGGACGATTATAACCGCGTGATCGAGCGGATGCGATCGGTCACCAGCGAGTTGCACGTGTACGGCGTGTACCGCAAAGGACAATGAGAGAACGATTGAAAAACAATAAGAGATGAAACCGATCGAAATGAAATTGGCCCGGAGACTCGGCGGAGTGGGGGAGTATTATTTCTCGAAGAAGCTGCGCGAGATCGACCGGATGCGCGCCTCGGGCCGTCCGATCATCAACCTGGGGATCGGCAGTCCCGACAGGCCGCCCCATCCGGACGTGATCGGAACGCTGGCCGCCGAGGCCGCCAAGCCCGGCAATCACGGCTATCAGCCTTACAAGGGCGCGGCCGTGCTGCGCGAGGCGTTCGCGCTTTGGTATAAGGAGCGTTACGGCGTCGCGCTCGACCCGGAGGGCGAGATTCTTCCGCTGATCGGGTCGAAGGAAGGCGTGATGCACGTCTGTATGACCTATCTCGACGAAGGCGACCGCGTGTTGGTGCCCAATCCCGGCTATCCGACCTACCGTTCGGCGGTGACGATCGCCGGGGGTGTCTGTGTCGATTACGTGCTGCGCGAGGACGGCGGTTGGATGCCCGATTTCGACGAAATCGAGCGCGGCGGCCTGCAAGGCGTCAAGATGATGATCGTCAACTATCCGCACATGCCGACCGGAGCCGCTCCGAAAGAGGGCCTGTTCCGCCGTTTGGTCGATTTCGCCCGCCGGCACGGTATCCTGCTGCTGCACGACAATCCGTACAGCTTTCTGCGCAACGACCGTCCGGAGAGCCTGCTGGCTACGCCCGGAGCGACGGAAGTGGCGCTCGAGCTCAACTCGCTGAGCAAAAGTCACTGCATGGCAGGCTGGAGGATCGGGATGATCGGCGGAGCCCGCGAGCGCATCGACGAGATCATTCGCTTCAAGAGCAACATGGATTCGGGCATGTTCTATCCGTTGCAGGCCGCCGCCGCGAAAGCCCTGTCGCTGGGCGACGACTGGTATCGGGAGCTCAATGCGCTGTACCGCCGCCGCGAGGCCAAGGCTTACGAGATACTCGACGCGGTCGGTTGCACCTATGATCCCGTTCAGGCGGGGCTGTTCGTTTGGGGACGGCTCCCCGAGGGAGCCGGAGACTGCTATGAGTTCTCGGACAGGATATTGAACGGCTGCGGCGTGTTTCTGACGCCCGGCGGCATTTTCGGCTCGGAGGGCGATCGCTACATCCGCATCAGCCTCTGCGCGACGGAGGAAGTGCTGCAGCGCGCGGCCGATCAAATAAAAGGTATGATACGATGAAGGCGGCTGTCGTAGGCGTCGGACTGATCGGAGGATCGTTTGCCCTGACGCTCAAGGATAACGGAATTTGCGACGAGGTGATCGGAGTCGACAGTTCCGAGCGCAACCGGGCCAAGGCGCTCGAACTGGGACTCGTCGACCGGACGGCATCGCTGGCCGAGGCTGTTGCCGGAGCCGATCTGGTGGTGCTGGCTACGCCGGTCGACTCGATTCCGCTGCTGGCCGTCAAGGTGCTCAATCAGGTCGATCGGCAGGTCGTCATCGACATGGGCTCGACCAAGCAGGAACTGTGCGAGGTGATCGCGCAGCACCCGCGCCGGGGCCGCTTCGTAGCGACGCATCCGATGTGGGGAACCGAGTACAGCGGTCCCGAGGCGGCCGAGCACGACGCTTTCAGGGGCCGCACGGTCGTCTTCTGCGACCGCGAGCTGAGCGATCCGGACGCCGTGGAGCTCGTCGAGCGGGTCTATGAGCGGATCGGCATGCCGATCAAGTACATGAGTGCCGAGGAGCAGGACACCCATACGGCTTATGTGAGCCATATATCGCACATTACGTCGTTCGCGCTCGCACTGACCGTGCTCGAGAAGGAACGCGAGGAGGAGCATATTTTCGATCTGGCCGGAGGCGGCTTCGAGAGCACGGTCCGTCTGGCCAAGAGCTCGCCCGAGACTTGGGTTCCGATCTTCATGCAGAACAAGTATAACGTGCTCGACGTGCTGCGGGAGCATATCCACCAGTTGCAGATTTTCCGGCGCATGCTCGAGCGCGACGACACGGAGGGGCTGCGAACGATGATGCAGCGCGCCAACCGGATCAGGAAGATATTGAAATAGCCGGGGATTCCGAGAGGAGAGGCCCGGGCGTCGGCGTCCGGGCCGGAACGGAACGAAAGCCGCCGGACCGCCGGTCGGGATCGCTTCTCGGCGGAGCGGGGAGCCGCAGGCCGTTTCCGTTCCGTCCGGGCTTCGGCAAGGCAAATGAGAAACAACAAAAGAATAACGATATGAAACCGTTTGACATCAAGGCGAAACGCCCGCTCATTATTTCGGGTCCGTGCAGCGCGGAAACCGAGGAGCAAACACTGGAGACCTGCCGGCGGATTGCCGACACGGGTCTCGTCGACGTGCTGAGGGCCGGTATCTGGAAGCCGCGCACGAAGCCCGGCTCGTTCGAGGGCGTGGGCCTCAAGGGGCTCGCGTGGATGAGTCGCGCCCGCGAGATTACGGGCCTTCCGATCGGCACCGAGGTAGCTACGTCCAAGCATGTAGAGGCGGCGCTGGAGTTCGGCGTGGACGTGATCTGGGTCGGCGCGCGCACGACGGTCAATCCGTTCAGCGTGCAGGATATAGCCGATGCGCTGAAAGGCTCGGACGTGACCGTGCTGATCAAGAATCCGATGAATCCCGACATCGAGCTGTGGGGCGGTGCCGTCGCGCGGATGCGCAATGCCGGCATCGAGAAGCTCGGGCTGATCCACCGCGGCTTTTCGGCCTACGGGGCCTCGCTGTACCGCAACAACCCGATGTGGCATCTGGCCATCGAGATGCGGAGCCGCTTTCCCGAGCTGCCGATGATCTGCGATCCGTCGCATATCTGCGGCTGCCGCGACTATCTGCTCGACGTGGCGCAGAAAAGCGCCGATCTGGATTACGACGGGCTGATCGTCGAAAGCCATATCTGTCCCGACAAGGCGTGGAGCGACGCCTCGCAGCAGCTGACGCCCGACGGGCTCGAGGCGTTGCTTCGGAGCGTCGTATGGCGCCGCTCGACGACCGATAGTCCTTCCTATCAGCAGGCCTTGGCGAAGCTGCGCGCGCAAATCGACCAAATCGACGCCGAGACTTTCGAGCTGCTCGGCAAACGGATGCGCGTGGCCGAGGAGATCGGCCGCGTGAAGAAGGAGAACAACGTGGCGATCCTGCAGGGAGGCCGCTGGAGCAGCATCGTCGACCGTGTCGTCTCGCAGGCTCCGAAGCTGGGGGTCAGCGAAGAGTTTCTCAAGACCGTTCTCGAAGCCATTCATCTCGAGAGCATCAACCTGCAGAACCGGATCATGAACCGGTAAGGCGCGTAAGAAAGTTGCGTTTTTCGACGTATTGTTTGCGCATTCTGTTCGGAATCTTTATTTTGGGGAAGTTCTCGCAAGACGGAACTTCCCCTTTTTTCGTAACGATAGCCTGATGAAACGAAAACCTGACTTATCCCTGCCGGCGATCGGCCGTTACGTCGAGGCGCTCGGCGCGCCCTATGGGCTGTTTCGTACGCTGGGCGACGTATCGCCCGAATACGATGCCTGCGGGGCCCCGGTCTTCATAGCCGGCAACTACGCGGCGGTATTCCGGATACGGACGGCCGACGGCAAGCGCAAGGCGTTGAAATGCTACATACGGCCGACGGGCTATGCCGAGGCGATATGCGAGGCGTTGGGGCGTGTCCGCTCCCCGTATCTGGTCGAGTGCCGCTATCTGCCCGACGAACTGTACGTGTTCGATCTGGCCGGACAGGGCAGCTACCGTTCGGTCGTGCTGATGGAGTGGGCCGACGGCGAGCCTTTGGGCCGTTGTCTGGCCCGCTTGTGCGGCTCGGACGACCGCGAAGGGCTCGGGGCGCTGGCCCGGCGCTTCGACCGTTTGGGATTGTGGCTGCTGGAGGCCGATTTCGCACACGGCGACCTGAAGCAGGACAATCTGATCGTCATGCCCGACGGGTCGTTGCGCCTGATCGACTACGACGGTGTCTACCTGCCTTCGTTGGCGGGCAGGCCTGGGCTGGTGGCCGCTTCGCCGGCTTACCGGCATCCTTTGTGCGGCAACGGGTTTTTCGGCCCGGAGGCGGACGATTATCCGCTGGCCCTGATAAGTTTCAGTCTGCATGCGCTTGCGGACGACCCGTCGCTGTTTCTTCGCTATAGCGACGGCGAGAACATTCTGCTCGATGCGGAGCGGGTGCAGCCCGGCCGTTCGGAGCTGTACGACCGCCTGATGGATCGGTTCGCCAAGGAGGGCGCGCTTGCGCAGGTCCGCCTCGGCC
>CABUJP010000075.1:0-11777 GCA_902491835.1 uncultured Alistipes sp.
TTACGCACCCGTCCGCCGGTCGCCGGCAGGAGTACCGAAGTACTCCATCCGCTGCCCCTCGACTTGCATGTGTTAGGCCTGCCGCTAGCGTTTATCCTGAGCCAGGATCAAACTCTCCATTGTAAAAAATGTTTCGTTAAATATCTTGGCTATACTCAAAGGTATTTTGAAAATTATTACCGTTTCTTTCGAAACGAGTAAGAATAAACTTTAGCTGCTTAATTACTTCAAAGAACTTTTCTTTCAATAAACCTCTCGGGTCTTTCATCACCCGTCCTCTTTTCAGAGGTTTCGGGCTGCAAAGATAAAAGCTATTTTTCAAACCGCCAAATCTTTTGCGAAAAACTTCGAGAAACTTTTTAAGAACTGGTCGCTATACTCGATCGTACAAGCTAACGGAGCGCAAAGATAGATATTGTTTCGGAAATGACAAAATCTTTTTCGGAAACTTTTCAACCTTTTCAGAACGTCCCGCTAACCGTCTCTTTCGTTTAGCGGGTGCAAATATAGAGACATTCGCCCGTTCTTTCCAAATATTTCAACAACTTTTTTCAAACTATTTTCATTTTCCGAACGGAACAGACTACCTAACAACACTTTATAAACAACAAGAGCAAACCCGCATTTTACTTTCGGATATCAATTTTTCGAGTCTGAAATCGAGCGAATCGTTATCGCAAACTGCCATTCGGCAACTATGCGCACAGAATAATACCCTGCCTTTTCGTCGCGAAACGGCACGTTCGGACACACCCGACGACAGGGGAAGCGCCCTCGCTATTTGGGCGAAGCGGGCCCTAAAGCCGAAGCGGCGGCCGTTCCGCTCCGGATCATCCCGATCAGCCGGTCCAGACTGCGGTTTTCCCGCTTCAGCCACTCCTCGAACGGATGGTCGATCGGAATATCGACGGGCGGATAATCGTAAGGATCGTCCTCCTTGCATATCCGGATTATGCCGAACGGAACTTCAAACTCCAATAGGCTTAACCGAGGTAATGTGATTTTAGCCGTATTTCCCGTAGAAATTTCCGTATACCCTCCGCAATGTTGTCCGGCCGTCAGACCGATCCCCAATGTCTGACAGTAACGGGCGAACATCTGACTCGCCGAGTAAGTAAGAGGGCCGGTCAGGACATATACGTTTCCTCTAAAACCATGTTTCGGATGATCTGGAACGTATTGCAGATCGCAGACCGTATCCGTGCAAAAAACGGTTCCGTCTTTCAGTGTTCCGATGTATTCGATCAAACGCTCCCGATCGCTTTCTTTTATATGCGGGCTTCTCTCTATGTTCGTCTGTAATTTTTCTCTGCCTTCGTCGATTACACGGTATTTGGCGTTTATATCGATCGGCTTATCCGTAAAATAATTTAGCGTATAATATGCGTTTTCTGTCATTCCGCCGCAATTCAGACTGACATCGATAATCAGATCTTTTATATTGTCCCGATCGATACGGCGCATGGCTCGACGAAGCAAGCGTTTGTAGCGCCAGTCTTTGCCGAACAGCAACATGGACGACCAACGTTTGCCCCAGAAAGAATTGATCGAAAGTACGCCGATTCCATCGCCGAGATTTTCATAAACGATTGGTTTTTTCCCAAAGCCGATTTCGGATTTGACTTTACGTTTGTCGCCCGATTTTTTAAATTGGCGATATTTATCTTCACGAGATATACCTCTTAGTATAACGGTGTCTTGTCGATTATTGTCAGGTCGGATATAAACGACCTCGAACGGCGCACGAATACTTTCCATGAATAAAAAATTGGCGAAGTTCGGCCAAGCTGCAGGGCGCGCCTCGTACTTAGCATTCATCATAGCCATCGCATTGGCTTCTTCGCCGGGACCAATAGCCCGGTTCATCAGCGCCATTTCTTTAGCTGAGCGACCGTTGACGCTGAGAATTTGAGCGAAACGAGGAATAACGCCATTGTAATCCTTTACGTTGTAAACCGATCCGTCTTTCCAAGTCTGAACCCATAAAGGAAACAAGTAATCGTCCTCTTTGAAATATCTCCATCGATTGAACATGCCGTCATCGGGGAACTTGAAATGGGCATCGTCTTTAAGCAGGTTCAAATAGCGCCATATATAAACATATTCCCAACGATTGTTGGCATGTACGGCTTTATCCCGGACAATCTCCACACGTCGGTTCCACTCTTCGTCGCTCATGCCCCGGCGGCCGGATATATAAGTGTTCTCTATGCGGTCGATAATAAAATCGACCTCGTTCAAATACAAACGGTGAATCGAATCCATAAACCGGGCAGCCTGTATGCTATCCATAACGGGCGGCGGTGGAACATTCTTTTTCTTGCTGAATCCGCAGATCGGAAATACCGCAAATAACAGAAGGGCTATCAGAATTCTACTTTGCAAGGGTTCGATTCTTTTTGTGTACATAAATTCCTATTTTTTTGAGGAGCCTACTATAGTCCCCCAAGATTATATCATGGAAAGCATTTCCCCAAATCCGGTGCGACATCGCGCCGGATATTCACTCAACTGCGGCCATAACCGGCATACGGGAATACGACGAGCGGGAGCGAACAGAACCCTCGCTTATCCCTATTATTAAATACGCAAACACCTGACAATTATTGCTCGGGGAACAAGAATCGAGGAACGGGGGACATTCTTCCGAAAGGAAATTACATATTTCGATTACCGAACGTCTTCTCTCCCGGAATTTTCACATTCGCCGAGTCCGGCTGCGGCTACGGGACGCGCATACAATGAGCTCCTACCATAAATTCCTTGCGCCGGGGGAAAAATCTCATACAGGGAAGCCGAAACCATCGAAAACCTGAGGACCGGTACAGAAAAGTATATAACCGGATTCCGAAAAGCGTTATCCGCACAACCGGAACGGGGAGATTACGGATGACAAGGCAGAGAGAATCCGCCGTACACATGCTGATTTTCCGCGAAAGGGAAAGCCGCCGGCATAAAAATTCGACCTGCGAGAGTAAAGCGCGCGGTTTCGGTCGAGCCGCCGCCTGTCAATCCGCTCGGAAAGGTCATTCGGACATATTTTCGACGGATAGAACGGAACGGGCACGTCCCCCGGCAGCATAACCGCACAAGTACGAGAAGCCGACCGCCGCTATCGCTCCGCCGAAACCGAGCCACGCAGCCCGGAGAGAATACGCAAACAGAGGGCTGTCAGCGATGCCCGACAGCCCTCTCTCTATCCCGAAGTCTCCGTTCCGGACCGACCCTGTCGATCGGAACGACGTTCAGACAGCCGCAACGATGAAATCGCCTACGGCGGTCGTCGAATAAGCCTTGCCGCCGTCGCTGACCAGATCCTCGGTCACGACACCCGACTCGATCGCCCGGTTGACCGCCTCGCGGACGGCCTTTCCTTCCTTTTCGAGCCCCACGTGCTCGAGCAGCATGGCGGCCGAAAGGATCGTCGCCATCGGATTGGCGATGTTCTTGCCCGCGGCCTGAGGGTAGCTTCCGTGAATCGGTTCGAACAGCGCCACCTCCGCGCCGACCGAAGCCGAAGGGAGCATGCCGAGCGAGCCGCTAATGACGCTGGCCTCGTCGGTCAGGATATCGCCGAACAGGTTTTCGGTCACGATCACGTCGAAATGGGTCGGCCGCTGGATGATCTGCATCGCCGCATTGTCGACGAACATGAACTCGAGCTGCACATCGGCATATTGCGGCGCCATTTCGCCCGCGATCTGACGCCACAGCCGCGAGGTAGCGATCACGTTGGCCTTGTCGACGACGGTCAGATGCTTGCGCCGCTTGCGGGCCAGCTCGAACGCCAGCCGCAGAATCCGCTCGATCTCCTCGCGCGTGTAAACGCAAGTATCGTAGGCGGTATTTCCGTCCTCGCTGCGTCCCTGAGGACGGCCGAAGTACATGCCTCCGGTCAGCTCGCGCACGCACAGGAAATCGGCTCCACGCACGATCTCGGTCTTCAGCGGCGAGCGGCCGGCCAGCGAGTCGAACACGGCCAGCGGGCGCAGGTTGGCATACAGTCCGAGCGACTTGCGCATCCGGAGCAGTCCCTGCTCGGGCCGCACCTTGGCCGACGGGTCGTTGTCGTATTTCGGATCGCCGATCGCGCCGAACAGTACGGCGTCGGAGCGCAGGCAAACGGCGTGCGTCTCGGCCGGATACGGATCGCCCGTCGCGTCGATCGCGCAAGCGCCGACCAGCGCTTTCTCGTACTTGAAAACATGTCCGTACTTCGCGGCCACCCGGTCCAGGACCTTTACCGCCTCGCCCACGATCTCGGGACCGATGCCGTCCCCGGGCAAAAGTGCAATCTTCAGTTCCATATTTTTCCTATCGTTAGCGTTATGACTCTCTACTACCCTGTGTTGTCGCCCTCCGCTCCGAGCGCCGGTTTTCCCGATCCCGGCACAACCCATGCGGCAAAACGCTCCGGCAACACGACCGCTCTTTTCGGTTTCAGTCCATCGAAGAAGACCGAACAAGCGCTCCCCGAAAATCTCCCGAACAGAAAACGAACGCGCCTCGATCTCAGTCTCCGACATGCGCCATGCGACCGAGTTTTCACCGATCGTCAGCCTCCGGGAAACCGTCCGCAGGCATATCCGCGCGAAAGTCTCCGACTCACGCGCCCCGACTACTCCTTCCGCAGCGTCGTTCCTCCGTAGCCCGGCGACGCGATCCGCTCGGCCGAGCAGATCACGACCGAGCGCACGCCACTGTCGATTGCCCGGAAGGCGTTCTCCAGCTTGGGCAGCATGCCGTCAGCCACGATGCCCCGGGCCCGGAGCTCGGCGAATCGTTCCGGCGTAATCTCGGCGATCACGCTGTCGTCGTCGTTCACGTCGAGCAGCACGCCCCGCTTCTCGAAGCAATAAACCAATTCCGTCCCGTAAGCGGCCGACATGCCGACGGCTACGGCTTCGTATTGAGCAGGCCCTCGCCTTCGGCATCGGCCGTAATCGGCGCGACGACCGGCGTATAGCCGGCGTCGATCAGCATGCGGGCCGTACCGAGCCCGAACCGGTCGGGCAGCGGATCGCCGACGCAGCCGTAATCGACCGGCTCCGGACTGCGCCGCCGCGACAGGATCAGTTCCCCGTCGGCGCCGCACAGGCCGAACGCCCGGCAACCGGCTGTTCGTAACTTGTCGACGATCGTCTTGTTGACAAGTCCGGCATAGACCATCGTCACGACCTTCAGCGTCTCGGCATCCGTCACGCGGCGTCCTTCGATCATCCGGGCCTCGATACCGAGCGCACGACCGATGCTCGTGGCGATTTTTCCCCCGCCGTGAACCAGTATCTTCGGTCCGTCCAGCGAGGCGAAATCGTGCAGGAAAGCGTCGAGCTTCCCGGGGTTATCGACAACGTTGCCGCCTATTTTAACAACTTTCAACATTTTTTCAACAGCTTGTTGTCAACAACTTTCTCAACGCCTCGAGCAGCCGGTCGGCATGCTCGCGTCCGACATTGAGCGCCGGAAGCAGGCGGAACGTATTCTTGTCGCCGGACGAGCCGACGAAAATCTTCTCGTCGAACAGCAGCCTGCGGCGCAACGGAGCCGCATCCTCAAACAGCTCGACGCCGATCATCAGCCCCCGGCCGCGTACTTCCTTGACGCGGGGCAGCTTCCTTAACTCGCCAATCAGGTAGTCTCCCAGCTCGCGGGCATGGTCGACCAGCCGGTCGGACGCCATCACGTCGGCCACGGCGATCGCAGCCGCGCAGGCCAGATGATTGCCGCCGAACGTCGTGCCGAGCATGCCGAGCCTCGGAGCAATGTGCGGTGCGATCGATATGGCGCCGATCGGGAAACCGTTGCCGAGCCCCTTGGCCATCGTATAGATATCGGCATCCACGCCGGCCCAATCGGCGGCGTAGTACTTGCCGCTACGTCCGCAACCGCACTGAACCTCGTCGGCGATGTACAGAGCGCCGTAGCGGTCGCACAGCGAGCGGATCTTGCGAACGAACCCTTCGCCGGCCATCCGGACGCCTCCCACGCCCTGAATATTCTCGATAATCACCGACGAGACGTCCCCGCCCTCGAAGGCGGCCTCGAGCGCCGCCTCGTCGTTGAGCGGAACGAACACGACATGGTCCGTCCGGTTGACCGGGGCTACGATCGACGGATTGTCGGTCGCCGCGACGGCCAGCGAGGTGCGGCCGTGAAAAGCGCCTTTCATCGCGATCACCTTGCTTTTGCCCGTAACGAAGGAAGCAAGCTTCATCGCGTTCTCGTTGGCCTCGGCTCCCGAATTGCACAGAAAAAGCTGGTAGTCCCGCTTGCCGGACAGCTCGCCCAGCTTCGAGGCCAGCTCGCGCTGCTGGTCGATGATGACCGAGTTGGAATAGAAACCGATATGCTTTAACTGGCCGACCACTTTCTCCACGTAGTGCGGATGAGTATGGCCGATCGAGATGACGGCATGTCCGCCGTACATGTCGAGATAGCGGGTTCCCTTGTCGTCCCACACGTACGAGCCCTCGGCCCGGACGATATCGATATCCCACAACGGGTAAACTTTGAACAAATCCATAACTGACACTTTTTCGGGCGGCTTTGCGCCCGGTTCGACTCCCTTGCGGCCGCAAGCGCGGCCCCGACCTCCCGCGAACGGGCCGGCCATTTTTCCTTGATTCATATCCGTCCGCAGGAGAAAGCTCCGACGCGTCGGAAGCCCGTCGCAGGGATTCCCCGCCAAGTCGGCCTCGCAAGACCGAACCCGGCTTTCGCCGTCCGGCCGCAAACGCAAGCCCTTCACCGCTTCCGAATCGCTCTTACCCGCACGAAAGAAACGTCCCTCGCACGGAGATTCGCAAACCCGCGCAGCCCGGACTACTTGCGACTTCCGTCCGAGGCGATTCTCCGCTGCCGGCGGGCGCCCAACCTTCCGGCCCCCGGGCAGGCATGCCTCAGAACGCTACCGGCTTCAGACGCAGTCCCGCACGCTCGTCGAGGCCGAACATCAGGTTCATGTTCTGCACGGCCTGTCCCGAAGCGCCCTTGAGCAAGTTGTCGATCGCGCTGACGACAAGCAGCTTGTCCCCATGCTTCTCGACCGAGAGCACGCACTTGGACGTATTGACGACCTGCTTGAGACAGACGGACCGATCGCTGACGAAAGTCAGCGCGGCATCGGCATAGTAATCCTCGTACAGCTTGCGGGCCTGTTCCTCCGACAGATCGCAGTCGGTGTAGATCGACGCGATGATGCCGCGCGCGAAGTCGCCCCGGTACGGTATGAAATCGATCTCGCCCGGGAACGAGGGCATCAGGCTGCGGACGCTCTCGCCTATTTCGTTCAGATGCTGGTGCGTGAACGCCTTGTACACGGACAGATTGTTGACCCGCTGGCTGAAATGCGAGGTCGGAGCGAGCTTCTGTCCCGCCCCGGTCGAGCCGGTCAGGGCCGTCACATGCACGTCCGATCGGAGCAGCCCGGCCGCTGCCAGCGGCAGCATACCCAGTTGCAGACAGGTCGCGAAGCAGCCCGGATTGGCAATGTCGCGCGCCGAGCGTATCCGCTCGCGATTCATCTCGGGCAGGCCGTAAACGAACCGACGGCCGCCGATGAACGACGAGGCCGACAGGCGGAAATCCTGACTCAGATCGATCACGCGCACCGAGTCGGGAAGCGGCGTCGCCTCCAGAAACTTGCGCGCGTCCCCATGCCCGACGCACAGCAGCAGCGCGTCCACGTCGGTACGCAGCTCGCCCGTGAAGCGCATGTCCGTCTCGCCGAGCAGGTCGACATGCACGTCGCACAGGCGATTGCCCGCGTTGCTGTTGCTGTGAACGAACACCAACTCGGCTTCAGGATGGTTCAGCAGGATGCGGATGGCCTCGCCGCCCGTGTATCCCGCGCCTCCGATAATGCCAACTCTTACCATATCAATGATTTTCGACGGTTCTGGAGAATACGTTGATCACGATCACGCCGGCTATGATCAGCGCCATGCCGACGATCGCCCCCATATCGAGCCTCTGCCCGAACAGCAGCGCGGCGGCCAGCGACACGAGCACGATACCCACGCCGCACCAGATCGCATACGCAACGCCCACCGGCATCTCGCGGAGCGTCAGGCTCAGACAGTAGAACGCGACGAGATAGCCCGCGACGGTCAGCAGCGACGGCCCGAGCCGCGTGAACGAGTGCGACGCCTTGAGCGCGCTGGTCGCCACGACTTCCGTCAGGATCGCGATCAACAGATAGACCCACTTCATGCTACAGCTTCTCCTTGTTGACCTGATAGTAAATCTTATTCTGATTGCCGAAAATCCGGCCGAAGCCCTTCACGTCCTCGCTCGTCCAGTCGCTCATCGTCTCGCCGTAGGCGCCGAAGCGGTTGCTCATCAGGTCGTGCGGGCTGTCGATGCCGACGACTACGAAGCGATAGGGGTGCAGATCGACGTACACGTCGCCGCTGACGGTCCGCTGGCTGCTCTCGAGCATGGCCTCCATGTCGCGCATGACCGGATCGTAGTACTGTCCTTCGTGCAGATGATTGCCGTAGAAGGCCGAGATCTGGTCCTTCCAGAAAAGCTGCCATTTCGTCAGCGTATGCTTTTCGAGCATGTGGTGCGCCTTGATGATGACCATCGGGGCGGCCGCCTCGAAACCGACGCGTCCCTTGATGCCGATGATCGTATCGCCTACGTGCATGTCGCGGCCGACCGCGTAGCGCGAGGCAACGGCCTGCAGCGCCTGAATCGCGGCGATCCGGTCGTCGTAACGCTTACCGTCCAGCGCGACGAATTCGCCCCGCTCGAAAGTCAGCGTCACACGACGGGGCTCGGTCTCCTTCAGTTGCGACGGATAGGCCTCCTCGGGCAGCGTCTCGCTAGAGGTAAGCGTCTCCTTGCCGCCTACGGACGTACCCCAGATACCCTGATTGATCGAGTATTCGGCCTTCTTGAAATCGAAATCGACTCCGTGGCTGCGCAGGTACTCGATCTCCTCCTCGCGGCTCAGACGTTTCTCGCGGATTAACGCGATCACCTCGATCTCGGGCGCTACGATATTGAATATCATGTCGAAGCGCACCTGATCGTTACCCGCCCCGGTACTGCCGTGGCACAGGTAGTCGGCTCCGATCTCGCGGGCGTAGCGGGCGATAGCCGTCGCCTGAGAGATTCGCTCGGAACTGACCGAAATCGGATAGGTCGAGTTCTTGAGCACATTGCCGAAGATCATGTACTTGATCGCGTGCTGGTAATAATCCTGCGTTACGTCGAGCGCGACGTAGCTCTTGACGCCCAAGGCGTATGCCCGCTTTTCGATCCGGGCCAGCTCCTCGGCCGAGAAGCCGCCGGTGTTCGCCAGAGCCGCGTGAACCTCGAGTCCCATTTCTTTAGCCAGATAGATAGCGCAGTAAGAGGTGTCGAGACCGCCGCTAAAGGCCAATACTACTTTTTTCATTTTCTCTTTTTCGTTTTTGTTTGATTAAACCGAAGGAGGAGCATCTGAATATTTCTTCTCTTTCCGAAACTCGTCTACTTCTCGAGCAGGCCCTTGTCGATGGGCACTTTCACCGTGTCGTGCTCGGGATCGAACAGCATGGCCGTGCAGAGGCAGTTCTTACGCTGCTTGCTCTGCAGGATCGGGTAGTTGACGCAGCTCTGGCATCCGACCCAGAACTGGTCGTCGTCGGTCAGCTCCGAATAGGTGACGGGCCGATAGCCCAGCTCGGAGTTGATCTTCATCACCGCCAGGCCGGTCGTCAGGCCAAACAGCTTTGACCCGGGGAACTTCTTCAGCGACAGGAAAAACGTCTTGGTCTTGATCGCTTTCGCAAGCCCCAGCTTGCGAAACTTCGGGTTGATGATCAGGCCCGAGTTGGCCACATACCCGCCGTGTCCCCACGACTCGA
This sequence comes from uncultured Alistipes sp., assembly GCA_902491835.1. Lineage (GTDB taxonomy): Bacteria > Bacteroidota > Bacteroidia > Bacteroidales > Rikenellaceae > Alistipes_A. The sequence continues at coordinate 9,858 of CABUJP010000075.1, forward strand.
TGTAGCTGAACCCGGCCCAGGTCCCGTCCTTGTGGAAAGCGATCACGGCCTTTCCCTCGCGCATCTTGCGCGACACGTAATCGGCCGTGCGCTTGGCGATACCCGTGCCGCGCGCCTTGGCCGACTCGGCCATTTCGTCGCAGATAGCCTGAGCGAAGCGGGTGTGCTCCTCCGTGGCTACCAAAACATCAAAATCATCGATTGTCATTTCAACCAGCTAAAAATTTAAACGACAAATTAGCGGCGGTATCCGGCCGCCCTTTTCCAATGGATTACAATTTGCAAAAGTATTAAAAAAAGACCGGAAGCGGATAAAAATAACAGGAAAATAATTTTTTAACGCGCGACGCGCTCGTCTCCGGCTCCTTATGCCGCCCAGTCGACTCCGCCACGGCAGGAGCCTGTCCGACGCGCCGCATCCTACCGCCATGCCCGCCCCAAAACACGACTTCGCAGGAAACGGGTACGCGGGTCCCCCGGACAAGCGGCGGACACTTGTCGCAATACGTATTTTCCCGGCTCGACGGGAAAAAGCAAAGGGAAGGCCCGAAAGCCCTCCCCTTCACAAATTCACGGAACGAACCCGATTAATACCTGTCGCACTTGATCTCGAAAAGCGCCTGAGGATGCTGGCAGACCGGACACCGGTTGGGCGCCTTCTTACCTATATATATGTGTCCGCATTCCATGCAGCGCCAAACGGTGTCTTCCTCCTTGACAAAAATGTGCCCGTCCTTCATCGTGTCGTACAGGCCGCGAAACCGCTCCATGTGCGTCCGCTCGATCTCGGCGATCATGGCGAACTGTCTCGCGATCTCGGAAAACCCCTCCTGCTTGGCGACTTCGCTATAGGCCGGATAAAGATTCTGCCACTCGTCGTACTCGCCCTGAGCGGCCTCGTCGAGATTCTCGAGCGTCGTACCGATCACGCCGGCGGGATACGACGCCGTGATCTCCACCATGCCGCCCTGCAGGAACTCGAAATAGATTTTCCCGTGCCTCAGCTCGTTATGCACCGTCTCGTCAAAAAAGCAGGCTACTTTCTCGAATCCGTCCTTGCGCGCCTGCTTGGCGTACATGCGATAGCGGGCGGCAGCCTGAGACTCGCCGGCGAAGGCTTTCAGCAGATTCTGCTCGGTCAGGCTTCCCTTCAGATCGATTTTTTCCATAGTCAGTCAAGAATTTGATTAAAAATTATTTATATTGGCAAACCCTGCAATTGGTATTAAATTTGTTCGGATTTTCCGAAACACTTCAAGCATTCACCCATGACATCGCTCATTAACATCTTACTGATCATGACACACACCTTACCACAGCTTCCCTATGCGGAAGACGCGCTGGCTCCGAAGATGAGCAAGGAGACCATCGAGTATCACCACGGCAAGCACCAACGCACTTACGTGGACAATCTGAACAAGCTGATCGCCGGCACGCCCTACGAGAACATGTCGCTGGAAGAGATTATCGTCCGTGCCGACGGTCCGATTTTCAACAATGCGGCTCAGGACTGGAACCATACGTTTTTCTTTTTCACGCTCTCACCTACTCCAAAATCGATGCCAAGCGGCCCGCTGGCCGAGGCGATCGACCGAGATTTCGGTTCTTTCGATGCCTTCAAAGAGCAGTTTACGTCGGCCGCCGCCGCGCTGTTCGGCTCGGGGTGGACATGGCTCGTCAAAGACCGGGACGGGAAGCTGTCGATCCGGCCGATGCCCAATGCGGGCAATCCGCTGCGCGACGGGCTGACCCCGCTGCTGACCGTCGACGTGTGGGAGCATGCCTACTATATCGACTACCGGAACCGGCGGGCCGAGTTCCTGAAAAACTTCTGGGACCTGGTCGACTGGAAAACGGTCGAGGAGCGGTTCGCGAAATAGTATCCCGGCCAACCGAGGCACAGCGGCCCGGCGCAGTTGC
>CABUJP010000076.1:0-11755 GCA_902491835.1 uncultured Alistipes sp.
AAATATACCGTGTTATGAAACATCTGCTTCTTCTGCTCGCGTTGCTGTGCCTCGCCCAGCGCAGTGCGGCGCAAGGCGGCAAAATCTACCGAAGTCTGGACGATTACCGGAACGACCGATACGAGACCGTGCCCGACCTGTATCTGAAACCGCCCGTCGACGAAGCCGTATTCGGACGCTTCGGATACAAGCTCGCCTGCACGGACCGGGAAACGAAAAAGACGCTCAAGGCAACGGTGTTCGCCGTTGTCGGCGATACGCTCTACGTGAACTTGGCCTATTTGTGCGATACGACCCGAGAAAACTCGCTTCAATGCCTGCCGGCCGAGCGGATCGACCGGTATGTGCTGCTCCGTTATTTTTCGGGCGAGCAAATCTCTACGGTCGGCTTCAACTGGGCCATGTTCGGCTTGGCAGGAGCCGCAGCCTCTTACGACAGACAGCGGGATAAAGTGCCCTACTTTTGCTTGGACCTGCAAACAGGAAAAGTAGAGCTGATCGACCGCGAGGTCATGACCCGGATTATCGGCGGCTATCCGGACCTGCTGAAAAGCTATCTGAGCCTGCAGGAGCCCGAGTCCCGCGCGACGATAGACGAATACCTGAACCTTTACAGACAGCGGAAGCTCCGGGGCGAGCCGGAGCTTCCGATACCGGAGCGGCCGATCGCAACGGCCGGCAGTACGGAGGACTCGATCCCGTCCAAAAGCGATTTCACGATCGTCTACGCAACGGCCGAAGACTATCTGAACGATCGCGGCGAAATCGTACCGGACATTCGTCTCGAGCCGGTCGAGAGCCTACGGCCGCGCGACGACCGAAGCCCGCTGCTTAGGCCCGTACCGGTGGCTGAAAGTCCCGAACTGTCTGCCATGCTAAGAGGCAAGGCTGTATTTATCGAACGGAACGACTCGCTCTATGTCAATTGCCGCCGCTTTCCCGCCCGGGGTTCGGGCTATGCGCCGGGACAACGCATCGGCGACCGGATATTCTGCCTGCTGATACCCAGCTACCAAGCCAAGCTGCCCGGGGAGACGAGCCATGCCGAGAACGGTACGGCGTCGGACGAATTGCCGGACGGGAATTTGTCTTACTGGTTCTACATGGATCTGCGGACCGGCGAAGTCCGAGCGCTCGACAGCGGCTGCCTGTACGGCCTGCTGGAGGAATATCCCGACCTATACGAGAACTACCTGGCCGAGCCGGAGCCGAACAAGAAAGAAACGCTCGACAGCTATTTCAACTCCTATCTCGGACGGGCTGGAGGACGGCCTTGACTTTCGTCCGGCAACCGATGCCCGGACGATCTTTTCGTGAGATCGTCTTTCCGGAAAAGGGACCGACACCAAGTACCCCATGCCTCGGCATGCCGTATTCCGCCCACAGCCGCTATCGCTTCCAAGCATCTGCCGAGGACGAGCCGGCCACCCGTGCGCAAAGGCTCCCCGAACGGTCGAGCAAACGGACCGACAGTCGAGGGGACGGACCTTTGAAGCGGAAACCGCATAAGCGACACACTACACGAAATGAAACAGCTCATCGTACTGATACTGTGCCTTACGGCATGCCGGACCGTCGACGCTCAGCCCGTCCGGTTCTTCGCCACGGCCGACGACTATCTGAACGGACGATTCGACACGCTTCCTCGGTCGAGCCTGAAAGTCCGGCGATCATTCATCGCCATAAGGAAAGCCCGCATACCGAAAGGCGAGTTACGGCACAGGCTGAGGGCCATGGGCCCGAATCTCCTGGTCGTGGGCGACTCGGTATATTCCAATCTGACAACGGTAGGCGTAGGAAAACCGAGCAAACGGTTCAGGCAGGTCCAGCGGTTCGGCGATCGGATTTTTTTCCTTACATGGACGAAAAGCCAATATATGAATGCCATGTTGGCCGGATACATGTTCGGAATCATCGGCAACACGCTCTCTTCCGGCCTGGCAAGACCTTATTGTTGCTATTGGAATCTGCAAACCGACGAATTCAGGCTTCTCGACAGCGGTTGTCTGTACGACCTGCTTGAGAAGTACTCCGACCTCTACGAAAGCTATTTGGCCGAGCCGGAGCCGAACCGGAGGAAAACGCTCGAAGACTATTTCATCAAATACTTGGAGCGGGAAAAACCGGAGTTGCTGAAATCCGTTTCTTCGGAGGGGGACCCGGTTGCCGAGGACACGACCGGCCAAACGCTCTGACTGAGACACCGAATCCAAACGAGGCGAACTTCGACCGCAACGGACAGCCATGCAACGCATACATGCGAAACGAGTCACCGATCAGGCTTCTGCTGCCGGAAAAGTAAGTTCTCATAATACCGGAGCATCCTGCCCCGCTTCCGGCCGGTATGCATATTCTTCGGACCACATTGCTGATCTGCCTTTCGCTAAATCCCGATCCGAACGTACGCCGGACAGAACCGGGAAACTCGGCCATTCTCTAACAAAGCAACTATCGCAGCCCGGAAGCAGAACGCAGAACCGTTTTCCTTACGCTCCGGCTTTCCTCTCCCACAGCTTGGCGACCGTGGCGAACTTGTAGAATGCGTTCAGCACGGCATAGGCGAATCCCGCCTTGCCATCGCGGAAACCGCCCTTGACCATGTAAAAGCGCACGAAGCGCCATGTGCACTTGAGCCAGGCCGAGCCGACCGAGAAATCCTGCCCCTCGCGGCGAATCATCTCCTTGTCGGTGTACTGGTTCGTCTTGGCGATTCGCGCGGCGACGCTCTCGTTGGCCAAGTGCTCCATGGCCAGCTCACGGCGACGGGCGGGAATTGTGAAAACACGGCCCTCGATGACCGGGCGGGCATGAATCTGTTCGGGCCAGAAAGTCTTCGAGCGGCGGATCAGACGGATGATATAGTCGGGGTAGTCGCCGTGCATGAAACGGCCCATGAAGTAGTTCTTCCGCGCCATTTTGAGCGCCGCGTATCCCCGGGCCTCGGCCGTCTCGGCAAAGCGATAGAGGTAGTCTTTCAGTGCGGCGGGGATCACCTCGTCCGAATCGAGCACGAGTACCCACTCGTTGGCGGCCTGCGAAATCGCATAGTTGCGCGCCGGCTCGACAAAGCCGGTCCGCTCGTGGTAGACGATCCGGCAGCCGTGGCGCTCGGCGATCGAGATCGTGGAGTCGGTGCTGTGCATGTCGCACAGCACGATCTCGTCGAAACCGTCGACCGAGCTCAGGCACCGATCCAGAAAACGCTCCGAATTGAACGTATTGACGACAACGGAAATCTTCATAGAAGCCGGGTATTTAGGAGAGTACAATAGTAGTAAAAATCCTTCAAAAATCCTCTTCCCGGAACAAAGATCCGGACGCAGGAACAGCCCCGGCCACAACGCGACGATAAAAGGCGGTCCCGGCCCGAGGCAAAGATATCCCGGCGCTTTCTGCCGGAACACCCGGCCCGGCCTGCGGCCTCGGCGCTTTGTCTTCAAAAGTCTGCCCCGAGTCTGGTCAGCGGGGATGTCTTCGTAGCTTTCCGAACGTTGCGACGACTCGGTCCGCGCTCCGCATCCGACGACCCCGCCTGCAAGCTTCATAAAAAACGGATGCCGGCGCAAATACGGAAACGACCGGGCAGGGACTTGTCGCCCCCTCAAGAAATATCCGACGAAAAGACAGGGAAACGACCGACGGAGCAGGACGGCTGCCGAGCCGGCCCGGGCGCGACGCCCTACCGGGAGCCGCCTCGCTCGGGCCCGTCGCAGGAGGCGGCCGTGCAGGACGAGCAGCTTCCGCCGGAGCACGCTCCGTCGTCCGCCGAGGAATCGCCGCGCAACGCGGCCTCCTCCTCGCGCAGTTGCTGCGAGGCGCAACGGATACCGCGCGCCTTCATGTGCCGGTTCTCGCCGATCTCGGACTCCATGTAATGTCCCTTGAAAATAATCGTCAGAGACATCCCCACGACGAAAAAGGCGACGACCCCGACGGCGATCAGAAATATGAGCCAGACCGATGACATGATCGATTTGCGGTTTACAAAGGTTTTTCGCAAATTTCGTACAAAATTCCGGTAAAGCCAACGATATTCCGCTGGCGGTCACGAAAAGAGATTTTATCTTATATTTGTGAATCGGATTTTCACTCCACTACGGCCACAAAATGGAAAAGACGACAAAACTCGCCCGGTCGGTTCCGCCGACTATCGCCCTGTGCGTGCTCTGCACCCATACCGCCGTAGCGGACGATTCCGCCGTCCCGATCGCCGGGAAACGGAACCGCACGCCCGGCTTCGGCAGCATAAGCGCCGAAGAGAAGCGACCCGGACGGCAGTGGCCCGAAATGGCCATGCCGAACCGCGAGCCGTCGAATCCTTGTCCGGCCGAACAAGCGGCCGGATACGACGAGCGGAACCGCAAGTCGGGTTCGGTTTTTGAGAAAAAAATGGCAAAACGGCCTGCCTGCGCGGGAAGTTCCGACATCGGCGCGGAAAGCCGGCTTGCCGCGTGGCGGATACAAGGCGCGTCGCCGGACCGCGCGGCGAGCGAGCGGCCCGATCTTCCGGTCCGGATCGCCTGCATGGGAGAGAGAGTGCGTGCCGGCTTCCGAAAACGAAAACTAACGTACAAGACATGAAAATCGTAATTGCCGGAGCGGGCGAGGTGGGCAGCCATCTGGCCAAGATGCTGAGCGGGGAATATCACGACATCACGGTCGTGGACGACGATCCCAAGCGGCTCGAGTCGATCGCCGGCATGGCCGACGTGATCGTCATCGAGGGGGACTGCACGACGTTCTCGGTACTGAAGAAAGCCTCGGTGCGCAAGGCGGACCTGTTCATCGCCGTGCGGCCCGAGGAGACGTCGAACATCATCTCGGCCATACTGGCCAAGCAGCTCGGAGCGCGCAAGTCGATCGCCCGGATCGACAACAACGAGTATCTGGAACCGAACAACAAGGAGATGTTCATCGACATGGGCATCGACTACCTGTTCTACCCCGAGCAGGTGGCGGCCGACGAGGTGATCAACCTGCTCGGCCACACGAGTACGACCGAATACGTCGACTTCTCGGGCGGCAAGCTATCGCTCGTCGTGTTCAAGATCGACGCCTCGTCGCCGCTGGTCAACAAGACGCTGCTCGAAATTACCGACGACCGCGAGTCGCAGCCCTACCGCACGGTCGCCATCTCGCGCGACGGAGAAACGATCATCCCGCGCGGCAGCGACCAGTTCAAGGTCGGCGACAACATCTACGTGATCGCGAACCAGCATGCGGTCAAAGACGTCATGGTATTCTCGGGCAAGGCCAATATCGACATCAAGAACATGATGATTCTGGGCGGCAGCCGCATCGGCGCGCGCGTGGCGGCCGAGCTGCAGGACGAGGTCAATATCAAGCTGGTCGACTATACGCCCGAGAAGGCTTACAAGTTGGCCGAGCAGCTCGAGAAAACACTGATTATCAATGAAGACGGGCGCAATACCGAAGCGATGATCGAAGAAGGTCTGAGCAACATGGATGCTTTCGTGGCCGTAACGGGCCGCGCCGAGACGAACATTCTGGCTGCGATGCTGGCCAAGCGGCTCGGCGTGAAGAAGGTGATCGCCGAGGTCGAGAACCTGAATTTCATCAACCTGGCCGAGAGCATGGGCATCGACACGATCGTCAACAAGAAGCTGATCACGGCGAGCAACATTTTCCGTTTCACGATGTCGACCGACGTGCAGGCGATCAAGTGCCTGACGGGCTGCGACGCCGAGGTGCTCGAGTTCATCGTCAAGCCCAACTCGCCGGCCACGAAAGTCAAGATACGCGATCTGGACTTTCCGCACGACGCGACGATCGGTGGCATCGTGCGCGGCGACAGGACGTTCATCGCCGTAGGCAATACCGAGATCAACGCCTACGACCGGGTCGTCGTCTTCTCGCTCCCGTCGGCCATTTCGAAAATCGGAAAATTCTTCAATTAGCTTCCCGGGACTTTCCCAGCGAAGGTTCCGGTCGCAACACGACAAGCCTATGGCGCTCAAGACACGACTGATCCGCTTACTCTCCGCCCGCCGCCTGCGCGAGATCGACCGCTTTATGGAGCATCCGGCTCAGGTGCAACGGGAACAGCTCCGCCGGCTGCTGGACCGGGCCGCTCCGACACTTTTCGGCACGGAGCATGGCTTTCGAGCGATCCGTACCGCAGAACAGTTCGCCTCGCGGGTACCGGTAACCGACTACGAGAGCTTCGCGCCGTACATCGGGCGGATGCGCCGGGGCGAAGCGGACGTCTGCTGGCCCGGCGAGGTTCGCTGGTTCGCCAAGTCGTCGGGTACGACCTCGACCAAGAGCAAGTTCATCCCGGTGAGCCGCGAAGGATTGCGCGGATGCCACATGCGGGGTCCGCTCGACATCGTCTGCCTGACCTGCTCGCTGTGGCCTGATACGGACGTATTCTCGGGCAAAACGCTGACGCTCGGCGGCAGCCGGCGTCTCGAAACGACCGGAGGCCGCGCTCAGGAGGGCGACCTGTCAGCCATTCTGATCGAGAATACGCCCCGGCTGGCCCGTCGGATGCGCGTTCCGAAGCCCGAGACGGCGCTGATCCCCGATTTCGAGAGGAAGGTCGAGGCGATTTGCCGCGAGACGGTCGGACAGAACGTGACGGCTTTCGCCGGAGTGCCGTCGTGGAATCTGGTCATGCTGCGCAAGGTGCTCGAGTTCACGGGCAAAAGCAACCTGCTCGAAGTGTGGCCCCGCCTGGAACTGTTCACGCACGGCGGCATGAACTTCAAGCCCTACCGGGAGCAGTACCGGCAGCTCATCCCGTCCGACAGAATGAAATACATGGAGACCTACAACGCGTCGGAAGGCTTCTTCGGCATACAGAACGACCCGGCGTCGGACGACCTGCTGCTGATGCTCGACTACGGCGTGTACTACGAATTCCTGCCGGTGCGTGATCTGGACGATCCGTCCCGGGCAGTGCCGCTCGAGGGGGTCGCAAAGGGGATCAACTACGCGATGATCATCACGACCTGCAACGGCCTGTGGCGCTACCAGATCGGCGACACGGTCGAGTTCACGTCGCTCGCTCCGTACAAGATCCGGATCACCGGGCGCACGCGTCACTACATCAATGCCTTCGGCGAGGAGGTCATCGTCGACAACGCCGAAACGGCGCTCAAGGTCGCCTGCGACGCGACCGGCGCGCGCATCAGCGACTATACGGCCGGTCCTATCTACATGAACGGGCGGAGCAAGGGGTCGCACCAGTGGGTCGTCGAGTTCTCCGTGCCGCCTGATGACGCGGAGCGCTTCACCGACACGCTGGACCGCGCGCTGCAAAGCGTCAACTCCGACTACGAGGCCAAGCGCTTCAAGGATACGACGCTGATGCGCCCGACGCTGACCGTCGTGCCGCCGGGCACGTTCTACCGCTGGATGAAAAGCCGCGGCAAAGCGGGCGGGCAGAACAAGGTTCCCCGCCTGTTCAACGACCGGACCTACATCGATCAACTGACCGCCGACGAACGCTCAAACGACCCGAAATGAAAAGACCGACGAATGCCGTGCTGCTCGGCCCCGCCCACCCGTACCGGGGAGGACTGGCCGACTTCGATCATCTGCTGGCCCGCGCGCTGAACCGGGCGGGAATACCCTGCCGGCTCTATACGTTCACGCTGCAATACCCGTCCTTCCTGTTTCCGGGCAAGAGCCAGTTTACCGACGCACCCGCTCCGGAGGGGCTCGACATCACGCGTGTGCTGAACTCGGTGAATCCGCTGAACTGGGTTCGTACCGGACTGCGCATCCGGCGCGAGCGGCCCGACCTGCTGATCGTCCGCTACTGGATTCCGCAAATGGCCCCGGCGCTGGGTACCGTCTGCCGGATCGCCCGACGCGGCGGTACCCGGACGGTGGCAATCATGGACAACGTGCTCCCGCACGAGAGCCGCCCGATGGACCGGCTGCTGACGCGCTACATGACCGGCTCGCTCGACGGCTTCGTCTACATGTCGCGCGAGATACGGGCCCAGCTCGACTTTTTCGACCGTGCCAAGCCTTCGGTCTTCTCGCCCCATCCGATGTATACGGGCTACGGCGATCCTCTGCCCCGGGAACAGGCGTGCGGCGAGCTGGGACTCGACCCGTCGTGCCGCTACGCGATGTTCTTCGGCTACATACGCGACTACAAGGGACTCGATCTGCTGCTCGACGCATGGGCCCTGCTCCGCCGTCGCGGAGGGCTCGACGAGCGACACAAACTGATCGTAGCCGGAGAGTATTACAGCGGCCGCGAGCGCTATGCCGAACAGATCGACCGGCTCGGTATCCGCGACAGCCTGGTGATGAGGGACCGCTTTATCGCCGAGGACGAGGTGGGCAAGCTGTTCTCGGCCAGCGATCTCGTCGTGCAGCCTTACCGCAGCGCTACGCAGAGCGGAGTCACGCAGATCGCCTACTGGTTCGACGTACCGACTTTGGTCACGGACGTCGGAGGACTTCGCGAAATCGTTCCCGACGGTGAGACCGGTCTGGTCGTCCGGCCCGACGCGGAGGCGATCGCGGAAGCGATCGGCCGTTTCTTCGGCGACGGGCTTCTGGAACGTTTCCGCACGAATATCCGCGAGTACAAGAAGCGATTCACATGGGAGCGGATGGTCGAAAACCTCGGAACGCTTTACGGACGGATCGAAGCAGGAAAGGACGAAGCGAACCGCTGAGCGGCATCCGTATCTTCCGCCCGCCGGCCAAACGGACAAGTCGAGGGAAGCGAATGACGCGCAAAAGCTCTGCCCGTTTCGGCATGCCGCCGGCACGAATCCGCGCCCGTTCCGCCTCGGTCGGAACGATGCATCCCGGGTTTCCCCCATCTCTCCGACGGGAACGATCTTACGCCGGGTCCGGAGAAAAACGGAGGCGGCCACCTCTCCGAAACCGACCGCCTGCGGCACGCGACAGTCCGTAACCGAGGCGCTCGCCGACGGCAGATACGGCCAACGGTTACCCGTCGGGCGGAATGCCTCTCGGACAATCTGCCGGGAAACAGGGAAGACGGCCGGAAACTCCCCTTCATCGAGCATAGCCCGGAACTCGCTCTTTTCAAAACGGGAATCGCCGACGCGCCTTCTGCGAAGCGGACGGAAACGAGTGGCTCCGGGCGTCCCGCAAAAACGCCGGACGAACGGTTCGGACAATAGGCCGGAAAGACCCGAATTGATATTATCCGGAAAAAGCGCTAAATTTGTATTCACCCTATCCGTCGCGGCGATCGCTTTTCGCCGGGCGGGTCCAAAAACTATCGACATGTATATCGCCATAGCCGGAAATATCGGAAGCGGGAAGACCTCGCTCACGAGCATCCTGTCTCAGAGGACGGGCGCCAAAGCCTATTTCGAGGAGAGCGACAATCCCTATATCGGCGATTTCTACGACGATATGAACCGCTGGTCGTTCAACCTGCAGATTTATTTTCTCGGCCAGCGCATCCGGCAGGCTACCGAAATCCTGTCGACGGGCAGCGACCTGATTCAGGACCGCACGATTTACGAGGACGCCCATATCTTTGCGACGAACCTGCACGAAACGGGCCTGATGTCGACGCGCGATTTCGACACCTACATGAAGATTTTCGATCTGGCGACCGGACTCACGCAGGCGCCCGATCTGCTGATCTACCTGAAGGCGAGCGTGCCGACGCTTGTGTCGCAGATCAAGAAGCGGGGGAGAGCCTACGAAATGAGCATACAGGAGGAATACCTCGAGCGGCTCAACCGCAAGTACGACGAATGGATCAGCCGAATCTACCGGGGCGAGGTGATAACCATCGACGTCGACCGCGTCGATTTCGTCGACGACCCGTCGTCGCTGGACAATGTCGCGGCACGGATCGAGTCTTTGAAAAAGTCGGGCCTGTAATGGACGGCGAATCCTTTTTCCCCGAAGCGTTCGCGCGCCGGATCGAGGAACAGCTCGGAACGCGACAGGCGCGTCTGCTGCTCGACGCGCTGGACGGAGACCCGGTCGTCAGCGTCCGGTACAATCCTTACAAAACGACATCGAAGCCTGCCCTCGAGCCCGTCCCGTGGAGCCGGTACGGCTTTTATCTGCCCGAGCGGCCCTCATTTACGCTCGACCCGTCGCTGCACGGCGGAGCTTACTACGTACAGGAGGCGAGCTCGATGTTTCTGGAGGCTGTTTTCAGCGCCGTAGCCAACTCCGGAGCGCCTTTGCGGATACTCGACCTGTGCGCGGCTCCCGGAGGCAAGACGACGCTTCTTTCGAGCCTGGCCGGTCCCGAGAGCCTGATCGTCGCGAACGAGCCGGTCCGCGCCCGGGCGGCGGTCCTGTCCGACAACGTCCGGCGGTGGGGGATCGGGAATGTCGTCGTAACGAGCGCCGATCCGGCCCGTTTCGCTCCGTTCGGGCACTACTTCGACCTGATTCTGGTCGACGCGCCCTGCTCGGGTGAGGGCATGTTCCGCAAGGACCGCGAGTCGAGACGGCAATGGAGCGAATCGGGAGCCGAGCTGTGCGCGGCCCGGCAACGGCGCATTCTGGGCGAGGCATGGGACGCGCTCCGTCCCGGAGGCGCGCTGATATACAGCACCTGCACGTTCAACCCGGCCGAGAACGAGCAGAACGTCCGCTGGCTCGCCTCGCAATACGACTGCGAAGGGACGATCGACGTCGGGACGGCTCCGGAGTGGGGCATCGAGCGAGGAGAGACGGACGGCATCGGCACATTCCGCTTCTATCCGCACCGGACACGCGGCGAGGGCTTTTTCGCAGCCGTCGCGCGCAAAGCCGACGGCAGACGGCGCCTGCGGGTCCCGAAACCGCGTAAGAGCGTATTCTCCGAACTGCCGAAATCGTCGGTGCGGGAGGTCGCGCGTTGGGTGGGACAGCCCGAACTCATGCGCTTCGCAACGGTCGACGACACGGTTTACGGTTATTACGGACGCGCTTTCGCAGCCGTCCGGGAAATAGCGGAGAATCTGCCCGTCGTCCGCTCGGGTATTCGGATGGGTCAGCTTTTCGGAGGCCGGCTGAAGCCGGACCACGCGCTGGCCATGTTCCACGACCTGAACCCCGAAGCCGCTCCGACCGCCGTTCTCGACCGAGAGCAGGCGCTCGACTATCTGCGCAAAAGGGAGACCGACCCGGCTCTGCTGAGCGAGGGGATCAACCGGATCGCCTGCGACGGCCTGACGCTCGGATGGATCAAGCGAATCGGGAACCGGTCGAACAATCTTTACCCGAAGGAACTGCGCATCGCGACGCTCTGATCCTGCACGACGGCCGGAATGTATTCCATTCTCCATTCGGCCGCCTGCAGAGAAGCCGTTTCAGGTTCCGAGGCCGGGAGGCTCCGGTCGCCCACCAGCCTGTCCGGACATCCCCGGCGCACTATCAGTCCGACTTCCATCGTCTTTTCAAAAGTCTTTTTCTCCGAAGAATTCCCAATACACGGATTAGCAGGTCCGCTTTTCCCCGCGTTCTTGAAAATCCGAAGGCCCGGGAATCCGCCGCGCCGGATACCGATCGCCCCGCAACGGGCACGCCGAAACCGGAGAAACGAAGCGGGAAACCGGTCGTCACAATACGAAAACGGATTTTTCTTTCGCCATAACGGAAAATCGAAGTCGAAAAATGTAAAACGGGTCCGGAACGACCGCGATCACCGTTCAAAAAATGCCCGATAGAGCCCGACGGCCTGCTCGACGAGCGTCGGATCGACAGGCCCGAACGAATCGAAAAACGAGACTTCGGCTATCGGCCGTCCCTTCCGGCAGGCCGCGGACCAGTTTCCGGC
>CABUJP010000077.1:0-11699 GCA_902491835.1 uncultured Alistipes sp.
TCCTCAGAAAGGCAGATCGTCTACCTCCGAAGACGAGCCCGAAGCGGCCGGTTCCTCGGCGAATGCGTCGAGCGGCGGCAGGCCGTCCGACACGGGCGGCTGCTGGGGCTGCTGAGCAGCCTTGCGCACGATCCGCCATGCCCGCACCTCGGTGAACCAGCGTCCGTTGTACTCGCGCGACTCGACGTTGGCCGAGATCGTCACCGCCTCGCCGGGCTTCAGCGTCGCGGCATCCTGCGCCTTGTCGCCCCAGAAGCTGACGCACACTTTGCGGTTGAACTCCCCGGGCTGCTCGAAAACGACCTCCTGCTTGACCCACTCCCCTCGCGCGCTCGTTCCCCGGACGGGCGGCAGGACATTCCATACGGTTCCTTCCAATTCCATTATGCTTCGTCTTTAATGATGTCGATACCCAGAATCAGGTCGCCCCGGCGGATACGGTCGATCACGTCCAACCCCTCGACCACGCGGCCGAAGCAGGTATGCACTCCGTCCAGATGGGCCGTGTTCGTCCGGTTCATGCAGATGAAGAACTGCGACCCGCCCGTGTCCTTGCCCGCATGGGCCATGGAGAGCACGCCCCGGTCGTGGTACTGCTTCGGGGCGGACGTCTCGCACTTGATCGTGTAGCCCGGTCCTCCGGTTCCGGTGCCCAGCGGGCATCCGCCCTGAATCACGAAGTCGGGGATCACGCGGTGGAACGTCAGCCCGTCGTAAAAGCCCGACTCGGCCAGCTTGCAGAAATTGGCCACCGTGATCGGCGTCTCGTTGTCGTACAGTTCGACGGTCATGTCTCCCTTTTCGGTATGTATGATTCCTCGGGTCATAATCTGAATCGTTTTTGGTTTTCTGTCGTAAATATAGTCTTTTTCGGGCTTATCGCCAAAGCGAGCCCGTCAGGCATGCTCCTCCTTGCGGCGCATGCCCACGCGCGGAGCGCGCCGGAACTCCTTCTCGCGGTCGAACAGGTAACGGTACGTGGTGTGCATCTTGTGCTTTTTCGCGCAGACGAAATTTTCGACCATACGCATCATGACCGGGTTGAAATCGCCGATCCAGGCCAGCTCGAGGCTGTCGTAGCGCTTGTTCAGCCCCTTGGCCACTTCCTCCTCGAACGTGCGAATCATGCCCGACTCGATGCCTTTGCCCTGAAAGTCGGGAACCACTCCGAAAATGATTGCGAAAATGCGGCGGGCCTTGCGGCTCACCTTGAGTCTCCACAGAAAGCGCAGCTTCTGGATCAGGCCGAAGCGGCCGCCCAGCGGTCCGATCACGCCGTTCAGGTCGGGAACCATCAGAAAGAAGCCGATCGGAGCGTCGTCCCAGTAGGCGAAATACATCAGCTTCTCGTCGATGATCGGCCGCATCTTGGCCAGCAGAGCCCGGGCATGCTCGCGCGTGATCGGCTTGACGCCCGAGAAACCGGCCCACGCCTTGTTATAGACCGTCCGGAAATCCTCGGCGTACTGATCGATCCGCCTCTTGTCCATATGCTCGAAACGATAGCGCGGCTCCTCTTTCAGCCGCCGCACCCGCTCGTAGACGTTCTCTGGGAAAAGTCCCTCTTTGAGCTCGCGCAGGTAAGTATGCTGGTTGAAATAGTTCCGAAACCCGTAGTTCTCGAACAGCCGGACGTAATACTCGAAATTGTACGGGTTCGCATAGAGCGGCGTGAACTCGAACCCCTTGACCAGCAGCCCCCACCATTGATCGCGGTCGCCGAAGTTGACGGGACCGTCCATTGCCTCCAGGCCGCGCTCCTTCAGCCAGTCGCGCGCGGCGTCGAACAGCATGTCGGCCACCCGCTGGTCGTCGATCGACTCGAAAAAGCCGCAGCCGCCGGTCGGCTGATACTCCGAGGCGGCCACCAGCTCCCGATTGTAAAAAGCGGCTATCCGGCCCACGACCCGGCCGCGCTCGTCGACGACGATCCACCGGATCGCCTCGCCGTCGCGCAGCAGCTCGTTCGTCTCGGGATGAAAGCGGTTCTCGATATCCTGATCGAGCGGACAGATCCAGTGCGGCTCATCGCGGTAGAGACGCTTGGGCAGGTCCAGAAACTCGCGCGTAGCGCGCCGCGAGGTCACTTCCTCCAACGTATATGCAGCCATAAGGTTTCGCGATAGTTTCCGCAAAGGTACAAAAAGTCGAGGAAAATCCGTAAGTTTGTCCGAAGCAAACCTACCCGGCATGACAGCGAACGATTCAGAGAGGACGCGGCAGCAGAGCCCGATCGACTACGGCACCCTGATGCAAAGACGCATCCGGCGCGTGCTGCTTATCAGCAGCAGCTACGACGCCTATACGCTCGAGGAGGACGGCCGCATCGACGTGCAGATCAACCGCGAGTATATCGAGCTGAACCTGAGCAACCCGCCCTCGTTCCGGAGGGTCAGCTCGTCGGTCGAAGCGCTCGAAGTGCTGCGGGACGATCCCGACTTCGATCTGGTGATCAGCATGTTCAACGTCGGCGAACTGGACGTGTTCCACTCGTCGAAAAAGATCAAGCAGCTGAGACCCGACATCCCCGTCGTGCTGCTGCTCAACTTCTCGCGCGACCTGTACCGGCGACTCGAGCGGGAGGACGCCTCCGGCATCGACTACATTTTCTACTGGCACGGCAACGCCGACCTGATCCTGACGATCATCAAGCTGATCGAGGACCGCATGAACGCCGACAGCGATATTCTGGGCGCCGGCGTGCAGTCGATCCTGCTGGTCGAGGACTCGATCAAATACTACTCGACCTACCTGCCCACGATCTACAAGCTCGTGCTCCAGCAAAGCAAGGAGTTTCTCAAAGAGGCGCTCAACGAACAGCAGCAGATGCTGCGCAAGCGTGCGCGGCCCAAAATCCTGCTGGCCACGAACTATACCGAGGCCGTCGGGCTGTACGAGAAATACAAGAAGCATCTGCTGGGCGTCATTTCGGACGTCGGCTTCGTCATCCATAAGGGCGATCCCTCGTCGAGCGAGAAGCTCGACGCCGGCATCGATCTGTGCCGGCTGATCAAGGCCGACAACCCGCAGATGCCGTTTCTGCTTCAATCCTCTCAGGAGAGCATGCGCGCGACGGCCGAGAGCCTGGGCGTAGGCTTCATCGCCAAATACTCGAAGACGCTGCTGCTCGAACTGAGCGACTACATCAGCGAGGAGTTCACTTTCGGCGACTTCGTGTTCAAGGACCTCGCTACGGGCGAGGTGATCGGACGCGCGAAAGACCTGCGCGACATGCAGCATCTGGTCATGGAAATACCCGAAGACGTTCTGTTGTACCACGCCTCGCGCAACCGGCTGTCGAAATGGATGTACTCGCGGGGGCTTTTCTCGCTCGCGGGAGCCATGCGCGCGGTGCGCAACAGCCATTTCGCCACGACGCTCGAGATGCGCGAGTTCATCGCCGACGCGATCCGCCGTTACCGCATCCTGCAGGGACACGGCGTCGTCGCCCGCTTCGACCGCGACACGTACAACCGCTACATCTGGTTCGCCCGCATCGGCGACGGATCGCTGGGCGGCAAGGGGCGCGGCCTCGCGTTCATGAACAGCATGCTGCAAAAGCACCGTTTTTACGACCGCTACGAAGGGGTCAAGGTGCAGCTGCCACGCACGGTCGTCATCGCAACGGACTATTTCGACGAGTTCATCCGTGACAACGGGCTGCAATACGTCATCAACGCCGACGTCACCGACGAGGAAATCCTGTCGGAATTCGTCAGCTCGCGGCTGCCCGAAACGCTGGTCGACGACCTGCGGGCCTATATACGCCACGCCGCGAGGCCGCTGGCCGTACGGTCGAGCTCGAAGCTCGAGGACTCGCACTACCAGCCGTTCGCGGGCATCTACTCGACCTACATGATCCCGCTCACCGACAACGAGGACCAGACGCTGCGGCTGCTGGGCAAGGCGATCAAGAGCGTCTACGCCTCGGTCTACTTCGCGTCGAGCCGGGCCTACATCCTCGCGTCGGGCAACCTGCTCAGCGAGGAGAAGATGGGCATCGTCATCCAAGAGGTCTGCGGATCGGAGGACGGCGGCTACTATTTCCCGACCGTTTCGGGCGTCGCCCGCTCGCTGAACTACTACCCGATAGGCGACGAGAAGCCCGAAGACGGCATCGTGAACCTTGCCTTCGGGCTCGGAAAACTGATCGTCGACGGCGGGCTGACGCTGCGCTTTTCACCCCGCTACCCGAAAAACGCGCTTCAGCTCTCGACGCCCGAGCTGGCGCTGCGCGACACGCAGCGGGAAATGTACGCGCTGAACCTGAAGCCCGAGCAGTTCAAGACGTCGATCGACGACGCGGTCAATCTGGAACGCTTCGAGATCAACAAGGCGAAGCATTTCCGCAGCATGCGCCACGTCGCGTCGGTCTGGGACATGCAGAACCAGCGCATATCCGACAGCCTGTTCGAGGACGGCCGGCGGATCATCACGTTCTCGCAGATACTCAAGTACGACACGATCCCGCTCGCGCAAATCATCGACGACCTGCTCCGCATGGGCGAGCAGGAGATGGGCTGTCCGGTCGAAATGGAATTCGCCGTCGACATGGACGTTCCCTACGGGGCCGAGCGGACGTTCTGTTTTCTGCAGATCCGCCCGATCGTCGAGCAGCAGGACGCCCGGTCGCTCGACTGGGACAGCGTGCGGACCTCCGACGCGCTGATCTACGCCGAAAGCGCGCTGGGTCTCGGCGCGATCGAAGGCGTGACGGACGTCGTCTACGTCCGCAGCGGTACGTTCGACACCTCGCGCACGCAGCGGATCGCGTCGGAAATCGGCGAGCTGAACAACCGTCTGCGCTCCGAGAAGTGCCCCTACGTGCTCGTCGGCCCCGGACGCTGGGGGTCGAGCGACCCATGGCTCGGCATACCGGTCAAGTGGCCGTCGATCTCCGAAGCGAAGGTGATCGTCGAGTGCGGGCTGGAGAACTTCCGCGTCGAGCCGAGTCAGGGCACGCACTTTTTCCAGAACCTGACCTCGTTCGGCGTCGGCTACCTGACGATCAACCCGTTCATGGGCGACGGCCGGTTCGACGAAGAGCGGCTCGACGCGATGCCGGCCGTCTACGAGAGCGAATCGGTGCGGCACGTCCGGTTCGACGCCCCGCTGTATATTTATATCGACGGGAGAAAAAACAAAGGCATCGTCCGCGAGCGGCAGGCATCGGACGACTCCGCCCGGTGAGCGCGGCCCGGTCCGACGGCTTATCCGCGCCTCGGAAGCTCCATCCGCCGGTTTATGCAATCCGGCAGCTCGCGCTCGTAATGCGTCACGTAAATCATCGTCTTGCCCGGACGCCGGCAGAACTCCGCGATCACGGCCCGGGCGCGCTCCTTGTTGCAGCAGTCGAGCCCGTGCAGCGGCTCGTCCAGAATCAGCAGGTCGGGGTCCTTGACGAACGCTCGGGCGAGCAGCAGCAGGCGCTGCTCGCCGGAGGAAAGCCGCAGGAAGGAACGGTCCCTGAGCGGGCGGATGCCGAAAGCGTCCATCCATCGCTCGCAAACGGCGCGCTGAGCGTCGTCGGGCGTCCGATACAGTCCGATCGTATCGAAAAAGCCCGATGCGACGATATCGACGGCCGGAATGTCCTTCACATACGAGCGATGCATCTCGGGCGACACGTAGCCGATGCGGCGCTTGATGTCCCAAATGCTCTCGCCCGTGCCGCGACGCCGTCCGAACAGCGAAATGTCCTGCGCATAGGCCTGCGGATTGTCGGCGCACAGCAGGCTCAGCAGCGTCGACTTGCCCGAGCCGTTCGCGCCCGTCAGCGTCCATTTCTCGCCCCGGCGGACCGTCCAGTCGACCGAGTCGAGAATCGTCCGGCTGCCGTAGCGAATCGTCACGTTCCGAAGCCGGGCCACTTCGTCGCAATCCGGCCCGGCGTTCAGCGGTTCGGGCAGAACGGGCGCCTGCCTCGCGTAGCGTCCGGCCAGATCGGCCCGCCGGGCTGAAAGCGACTCGCCGCGCACGAACTCCTCCCGTGTCTGCTTGGGCCCGCAACGCCGGTCGTCCACGACGTATACATGCGTCACGAACGAAGGCACGTCGTCGGGCGACGAGACCACCCACACGACCCGCACGTCGGTCCGCTCGGTCAGCCGCCTGAAAAGCCGCTCGAGCGTCTCCCGCGCAGCCGCGTCGAGCCCGATGAACGGGCTCTCGACGAAAAGCACGCGGGGAGAGGCCAGCAGCATCTTGGCGATCTGGAACCGGCGCAGCTCGCCGCTCGACAGCAGCACGATCCGCTTGTCGAGCAACCGGTCCATGTCCAGCATCGCGAACAACTCGTCTCGCCACTGCGGATCGCAGACCGCATGCCCGAGCGCCTCCGACGCCAGAGGCGCCTCCTCGCGGTCGGAGGAGTTCCACCGCTGTTGGTAATAATAGCCGCGATCGGCCGTGCCGTACGCATCGCGGAACGTAACATGGCGTATGTGATCGCAAGCCTTGCCGCCGGGCTCGCCGAAATCGTAGCGCAATTCGCCCTGCTCCAAATACAACAGGCCCAACAGCGTCTCGACCAGCACGGTTTTCCCGCTGCCGTTCAGTCCGACGATCGCCAGATGCTCGTCGGCGTTCAGCGTGAAGTCGACCGGCTCGCGGAAGCGTCGGCTCTCGTCCCGGATCACGCCTCCCCGCAGGGAGATCACGGGGTTCCGTTCATCACCTTTCATATCGGTTCTCGTTCCGGGCAGAATGCCCTGCCCCGTGCAAAGATAGCGATCGCTGGATAAAACACGGCATTTTCGGTATGCACTCCGGCATATCGTGCACGATTTCCCTCCCGGACCTAACGCCCAGATTCCCCGTCAAGCCGAAACCGCTATCCCTTCCCGTCGGATTCCGAGTTCCCCGCAAAAGACCGCAACCTAAACCGGCCCAAGGCGGCGCCCGCCGGCATGCTGAGACGAAGTCATGCACGGAAATTCTCGCAGCCCGCCGAACCGCTCCCGCTCAGTCCGATCCGTCCGCACCCCGTCGAGCCGAAACCATTGTTCCTGCCGCCGGATTCCGGACCTTCCCGCAAAGGCCGCAAACCGGCGCCCGAACAGCGCCCGTCAGCATGCCGGGACAAAACCATGCACGTAAGCCCTCGCCATCCGCCGCACCGGGCACGCCGGACCGCTTGCCGCGCCGAAGATTCGGCCAAGGCCGACAGCGCCATCCCGGAAAACCAATACGACGGCCGCTTTCCGTGAGGGAAAGCGGCCGCTCAAAAAACAGAATCGTACGATCCGGAACTATCGCTCGGCATCCTGCTCGCGCCGGATGAACTCGCGGACGGCCTGCCGCGAGAAATCCTCGCCCTGCGAGGTCAGGATATGACCCGTAGTAGGATGTTCGAGCATGTGCTTCTCGCCCTTGAGCTGATTGTACATCGCATATACGGTGGTCGGAGGACAGAGCGAGTCGATGATCCCCGCCGTCACATAGGCAGGCACGGTCACATGGCGCGCGAAGTTGACCACGTCGTAATAGCGCGCGGCCTTCATCTGGCGGGTGTCGATCGTGCCTTTCTCGGCGAACTCGACCGTCAGCGGCCAACCGAAAGTCCGGTCCGCCAGAATGCCCGTCTGGTCGCACATGGCCGGAATCTCGGCGCAAACCAGATCGACTCTCGGGTCGAGGCAGCCGGCCATCACGGCCTGAGCGCCTCCCTGACTGCAACCGTGCACCATGACCGTCTTGCCGTCCCATTGAGGCTGGGCGGTAATCACGTCGATCGCGCGGATCAGGCGCATGATCATCTCATGGAAAAAGATCGAGTCGCGGTCGTCCTGCCCGAAGCGGAAATACTCGAACATCGGACCGTTCTCCAGCTCGGCATAGTAGGAATCGGGCTCGCCGTTGGGCAGGCCGTGCACGTTGAAGTCGAGCACGCACATGCCATCCTTGGCCCAAGACACGGCCCACCACGCCCGGGAGCTCTTGACCCCGGCGCCGTTGAGCGTCACCATAGCGGGCAGCGTACCGGGCTTCGCATCCTTCGGATAGGCCAGGTATGCCGAGAAACGGCCCGGCTCGCAGTCGGCCTGCACGTCGAACACCGCGATGCCCGGGTCGGTCGACGGAGCCGGAGTCAAGCGGATATTCATCGGAATCTTCGCCTGCTTCTTCAGCTCGCGCTTCCAATAGGACATAAAATCTTTCGGCTCGGGCGCGCTGGGCTCGATCAGCAGCTTGTCGACACCGGCGCCCGCCATCGCGCGGAGTTCGTGCCCCTGCGGCGTGACGAACTTCACGCGGCATTGCAGAAAGCCGGGCTCGTCGAGCTTATGCCCCCCGATCACGGCCTGTCCGTCGCTGACGCGGACCACGCCGGAGGTCTTGGGATTCCACGAGTCCTTGGTCACCTCCCACGTCAGCTCGCCGTCCGACACGGGAGCCCCGTCCTTCTCGAACGATACCAGAAAGCGCACCTCGTCGCCCCGGCCGTACGAGCCGTCGGCCCGGTCGGGCGCCACGAGCAGCCGGTATCCGTCCGCCTCGTTCACCTGTCTCTGGGCGGAAGCCGCCGTAACGATAAAAACAGCCAGAATCGCTGTAAGCAATAGGTTTCTTCTCATAATTCTATAATCGTTGATTTCTGAAATCCCCGTTGCAGGTTATCACCCTACTGCACATTCCGACCGGACTCCACCTCGAAAGAATCGCCGGCACGACTGCCGAACGGGCATGCAATATTCGCAAATTCGCGCGAATATTACAACCTCGTCCGCCCTTCCGCGCAACGTTCGCGCGGAATATTTCCGCAGAAATGCCCCGCGCATGGTTCTCAGCCGTCCGGACAAACATGGCCTACTGCCGAGTCCGCGCGGCCGATCCGCCGCGCGGACTATTCGGTCAGCCTCCCTTCCCGGACTTGTCCGAGCCAGCGAAGCAGGGCCGCACGGTACTCGTCCCAATAGTCGAAGCGGCCGATCCAGCCGTGCCGGCCGGTCGGATAGACGTGCAACTCGGCCGGCACGCCGTTCTCCTTGAGCGCGTCATAGTACAGGATGCTGTTACGGACCGGAACCACCTCGTCGTTGTCGCTCAGCGCGATAAAGGCGGGCGGAGTCTGCGGAGTCACCTGCCGCTCGCTCGAGTAGCGCTCGACCAGTCCGGCGTCGTATCCTTTGCCCAGCAGGTTCTCGCGGCTGCCCATGTGGGTATATCGCTCTCCCATCGTAATGACCGGATAGATCAGGATCGAAAAGTCGGGACGCGTCCGTTCGTCGAAACGCGTGGACGCCGTCGAGGCCAGATGTCCGCCGGCCGAGAAGCCCATGACGCCCACCTGACGCGGATCGACGCCCCAAGACGAGGCGTTGCGCCGCGCGATGCGGATCGCCTCGTGCACGTCTTCCAGCGGAATTTCGTGGTGGCCGTTCGGCATCCGGTAACGGAGCACCAACGCGGCGATGCCGTGGTCGCTGAGCCAACGGGCCACCTCGAGCCCCTCGCGCTCGTAGCAGACGCATCCGTACCCTCCGCCCGGGCAGACAACGACCATCTGCCCGACGGACCGCTCCCTCTCGGGCAGGAACACGTAATAGTCGGGGACGGTCACGTTGAACAGAACCCCGTCGCGGTCGACGGTCGACGCAGGGTCGATCCCGCTCGAGCGCTCGGGGCCGTCGGGATAGAGAGGCTGCGGAGTCTGAGCCTCGAGCGTGCAGCAAAAAGCCGCACAGGCGGCCAATACGGCGAAAAGTCTTTTCATCGGAGTATTCGGTTTCATTCGGGTCATCGACTGCTTTTGCGAGTAGGTAAAGATACGAAAAAAATGTAAATTTGTCCCATAACCTCTAAAACCTTACTTCGGGATGAAAACCGTGTTGCTGGCCTTTACGGCCCTGATCTTAACATCCATGGCTATGGGACAGAACAGCATCGAACTGCCCGCCCCGGTCAAAACGGGAGGCATGCCGCTGATGGAGGCGCTTTCAAGACGGGCGACCGACCGGCTGATGGACCCCGCGCGCTCGCTGGGCGAGCAGCAGCTATCGAACCTGCTGTGGGCGGCGTGGGGTATCAACCGCCCCGACGGCCGCCGGACGGCTCCCTCGGCGCTGAACCGTCAGGAGATCGACATCTACCTGATCGGCCGCCGCGACGCGTACCGCTACGACGCGGCAAGGCACGAACTGATCGGCGTGGCCGAGGGCGACTTCCGTCGCGACGTCAACTCGCAGGACTACACGAAAACATGCGACTGGATTCTGGTCTATGTCGCCGACTACTCGAAAATGGCGGGCAGCAGCGACTCCGACAGGGCCGTCACGGCCGGCATCGACGCCGGACTGATCGCGCAGAACGTCTATCTGTACGGAGCGTCCGAAGGACTGGCCGTCGTCGTGCACATGTCGATCAACCGCGACGTGATCGCCCGCGCGCTGAAGCTCGGAGCCTCGCAGCATATCGTCCTCGCTCAGAGCGTGGGCCTCCCCGCCAGTCGATGATCCCGCGCGAAAAGCTGCTCGAGACACTCCGCCGCTACTGGGGCTACGAGCGCTTCCGCCCGCTGCAGCTCGAGACGATCGAGGACGTGTGCGCCGGACGGGACACGCTCGTGCTGATGCCCACCGGAGGCGGCAAGTCGGTCGTCTATCAGGTGCCCGCCCTGGCCTCGGAAGGCGTATGCGTCGTCGTGACGCCTCTTATCGCGCTGATGAAGGACCAGATCGACCGCTTGCGCTCGCGCCGGATTCTGGCCGAGTCGATCCACTCGGGCATGTCGCCGCGCGACATCGACCGCATTTTGGACAACTGCGTGTACGGCAGCGTGAAGTTCCTCTACATAGCTCCCGAGCGAATCGACAGCGAGCTGTTCCAGACCCGCTTCGGGAAAATGCGCGTGTCGCTGCTGGCCGTCGACGAGGCGCACTGAATCTATCAATGGGGCTACGACTTCCGGCCCTCCTATCTGCGTATCGCGCGGCTGAGGGAGCTGCAGCCCGACGTGCCGGTCCTCGCGCTGACCGCTTCGGCAACGCCCGAGGTCGCCGAGGACATCATGCGCCCCCTGAAGTTCCGCGAGCCGCACGTCCGCCGCATGAGTTTCGAGCGGGCGAACCTGAGCTATGTCGTGCGGCGCACCGAGGACAAGCACGGTCAGCTGCTACGCATCGCCGAGAGCGTGCCCGGTCCGGGCATCGTCTACGTCCGCACGCGGGAGAAGGCCGAAACGCTCGCGGCCTTTCTGAACGAGCACGGCATAGCGGCCGGATTCTATCACGGCGGCATGAACTACCTGATGCGCTCCGTGCGTCAGGACGAGTGGATCGGGGGAACGACGCGCGTCATGGTCGCGACCAACGCATTCGGCATGGGAATCGACAAGGCCGACGTCCGTTTCGTCGTGCACTACGATGTCTGCGAGTCGCTCGAGGCATACTATCAGGAGGCCGGGCGCGCGGGACGCGACGGCAAACCGGCCTACGCCGTCACGCTGCTTTCGGACGACGACGCATCGAAAGCGGGGCGCCGCATGGAACTCGACTTCCCCTCCAAACAGACGATCCGCCGCGTGTACGAAGCGCTGTTCAACTATCTGGGCGTAGCCGTCGGCGACGGCCGGGGCGCTTCTTTCACGTTCAACGTGTTCGATTTCGCGGCGCGGTTCCGCTTTTTCGTTCCAACAGCTCTCCAGTCGATCAAGATCCTGCAACAGAACGGCTACATGGTCCTGACCGACGAAACGGACA
>CABUJP010000078.1:0-11640 GCA_902491835.1 uncultured Alistipes sp.
TCGAAATACTGCGCTATCTCGCGGATGTCGGGCATCTCGACCGAGGGGGAAGCTTCGGTCGAATGCCCGAGCAAGTAGCCGGCCGCCTTCTCCTTCAGCGAGCGGAACGACAGGAAATAGATTTTCTTCGACCAGACGTTGGCCCGGTTCGAGATGATGTCGATGAAGTTCGACATGATCAGCACGTTGCTCTGCATCAGCTCGAACAGATAGCCCCGGTGCAGCGTCATGATCGTCGCGCCGCCGTCGGCCACCACGTCAATCGGCAGCTTGTTGTAGCCGCCGAACAGGAAAGCCGGCGCGATCAGCTGCGGAGCCTCGAGCGGCTCGATCGTCACGGGACGTCCCGACGCGGCGGGCATCTCGCCGTGCACCTTTCCCCGTACGATAATCATCAGGCCCGAATAGGCCGTATCCCGGCGGGCTATCAGCTCGCCGTCGCGGTAATCGGCCAGCGTGTAGTCCCCGCGGCCGTCGATGACTTCATGGATCTGCTCTTCCGTCAGCCCCCTGAACAGCGGGCACTCGGTCAATATGGAATACATAGCGTTCGCATTATGTTTGTTTTCCGTTGCTGTCAAACAACGGGTGAAATTACCTATTTTCCCGGCGATTTCCAAAAACTCGCGCGATACGGCTCTGGCAATACCATGACACGCACGCCCGAGCATCCGGCGCGAGAAACCGCCTATGTCCGAACGCATACCCCGCAGAGCGTCCGGTCCGAAGCCCTTTCCCGAAACGTGCCGATATCCGAGTCTCGTCCTTTCGGAGCGGACGACCACAAGTCCGTCTATCGCTTCCTCCGGACACGGTCCCCGCCGTCCCGTCTCACCGAGTCTTTCGGATCAGCTACTGCCCGGACTCGGAAGATGCCGCCCCGGAACCGCATCGGATTAGGGGGACAATCGTGCTTTGCAACGCAGGACATCGCTTCCGTCTCGCGTAGTCCCGAAAACTCCGGCTCAGTCCGAAAGGCCGCCCCGGACGCCTCCCCATCGCAAACGCGGACCGGCCTGCAAAACCCAGATTAGGGAACGTCTCGCCCATTCGCAATATACTCATTTTCGCAGGGCGGCACGTTTTCTCTCGGTCAGGACACACGGGAAAACGGCAGCGCTTCCGGTCGCTCCCAAAATCCTCAAGCAGTATTCCCGCGGACCCCGGCGCGCGCCCTGCGACCCGAAAAACCGGATTCGCGCGACCAAAAGAGGCGGCAGGTATACGCCGGTAACAAAAAAAATCTTATTTTTACGGTCGGTACAGTTCGCCGGAACACCGGTTCTCGGACTGCAAGACGCTTAATACCGGAACGCGACCGACATCGCCAAGCCGTCCATGCTCGCGCGACGCCAAAACGAAACTACGAACTCTAACTACCCGAAACCCATGCCGCAAACGGAAATTCCCGCCGCTGCCTTCGCCGACACCAAGCCGCATTACGACATACTGGACGGATTGCGCGGAGTAGCAGCCCTGACGGTCGTATGCTTCCACCTGTTCGAAGCCTACGCGACCAGTCATCTGGACCAGAAAATCAATCATGGATACCTGGCCGTCGATTTCTTCTTCATTCTATCCGGCTTCGTCGTCGGCTACGCCTACGACGACCGGTGGAAAAAGATGACCGTCGGCGACTTCTTCAAGCGCAGGCTGATCCGCCTGCAGCCTATGGTCGTGATCGGAGCCCTGATCGGAGCCGTCATGTTCTACTTTCAGGGCTGCCCGGTTTGGGATGTCTCGAAAATCTCCGTGACCATGCTGCTCGTAGCCACGCTGATGAACGCCCTGCTCATCCCTGCGACCCCCGGTTCCGAAATCCGGGGAGTCGGCGAGATGTATCCGCTCAACGGCCCGAGCTGGTCGCTGTTCTTCGAATACATAGGCAACATTCTCTACGCGCTCTTCCTCCGCAGGCTTCCCACCCGGGCTCTGGCCGCGCTGGTCCTGCTCGCGGGCTGCGGCCTGACCGCGTTCGCCGTATGGGGACCGCTCGGCGACATCTGCGTCGGCTTCGCCCTGACGGAAGAGAACATAGTCGGCGGCTCCTTGCGCCTGCTGTTCTCGTTCTCGGCCGGGCTGCTGATGTCGCGCGTATTCAAGCCCGTCCGCGTTAGGGGAGCCTTCTGGATAGGCGCTCTGGGAGTCGTCGCGGTGTCGGCCGTGCCGCGGATCGGCGGCAGCGAGCACCTGTGGATGAACGGGCTGTACGACGCCGCCTGCGCCATTGCGATCTTCCCGCTGATCGTTTACCTCGGAGCCTCGAGCAAGACGACGGACAAGGCGACGACGCGGATATGCAAGTTCTTGGGCGACATATCGTACCCCCTGTACATGGTACACTATCCTTTCATATACCTGTACTACGCATGGGTCAAGAACGAGAACCTCACGTTCGCCCAGTCGCTGCCCGGGGCCGCGGCCCTCGTCGTCGGCTCGGTCATACTGGCCTACCTGTGCCTGAAGCTGTACGACGAGCCGGTCCGCAGGTTCCTGACAAAACGCTTCCTGAACACCGTGAAACGCCCGTAAGGCCGGTTACAAGTCTCTCCGGGGTAGTTTCCGTACAACCCGGGGTAGGGAAAAGCGGTACGTGAAAGCGCGCCGCTCCGGCAGGTTCTATGCCATACCCCTGCTGGCGGGTCGGCGGCAGGACTTAACCTTGTCTTAACCCAAAAGCAACCCTATCTTAACCGTCGCTTAAAGTTGCGTTCATTCTCCCGGGCTACCTTTGCGGCAAACCGATGAGAATGCCTTTGAAAAAGACTGCCTTCCTGCTCGCGGCGCTCGGCCTGACGGCCGCCGCCTGCGCCCAGAAGCTCAAGGGAAGCGACACGCTGCTGCCGCTGGCCCAGAAAGCCGCCGAAAACTACTCGGAAACGAACCCCTCGGCCCATGTCACCGTCACGGGCGGAGGCAGCGGAGTCGGCCTGTCGTCGCTCCGCGAAGGTACGACCGACATCGCGATGGCCTCGCGCCGGATCAAGTTCGACGAGCGGGTCCGAATGCAGCAGGCGGGCCGTCCGGTCGAGGAGCTGACCGTCGCGTTCGACGCGCTGGCCGTCATCGTCCATCCCTCGAACCCGGTCTCCCGACTGACCCGGGAACAGCTCGAGGGCATTTTCCGCGGCAAGATCACGAACTGGAAGCAAGTGGGAGGCGAAGACCGCAAGATCGTCGTCTACTCGCGCGAAACGAGTTCGGGAACTTACGAATTCTTCAAGGAGAGCGTGCTCAAACACCGCAACTACATGCCGGCCGTACTGAGCATGCCGGCCACGGGCGCGATCATCCAGTCCGTCGGCCAGACGCCCGGAGCGATCGGCTACGTCGGGCTGGCCTACCTCAACCCGGAGGTCAAGGCGCTCGCCGTCTCCTACGACGGAGGCGGGAGCTACGTCGCCCCGACGTTCGACAATGCCCGGTCGAAGAGCTACCCGATCGTCCGGCCGCTCTACTTCTATTATACGAAATCGAACGAGGCCGCCGTCCGGCCGCTGATCGACTATCTGACTTCGGACGAGGGACAGGCCATGGTGGCGTCCATCGGTTTCATTCCGATCCGTTAAAGCCCGTCCGAGCGCGACCAACCATCGAAAACCGTGAAACTGAAAGCGAGAAAAATAGCGGAGGCCGTCGCCGAGAAAATCCTGATGGCGAGCGGCTACCTGACCAGTATCGTGATCGTGCTGATCGTCGTCTTCCTGTTCCGCGAGGGAGCCGGTCTGTTCGACTCGCCGGCCGTCGAGCAAGGCTACGTGCTGGCCGTCAATCGGGCGAACCCGGTGCGGAGCCTGACCCCGGAGCAAATCATGCAGATATTCGACGCCGACCTGACGAACTGGAGCGAGGTGGGAGGCCCCGACGACTCGATTCTGGTCTTCCGGCTCGACGACATCACGAGCTACGCGACCGAGCAGGAGCTCGGAGCCGACCTGAGCCGCGCGCCGCAATGTCTGAGCCAGATCGTGGCCGACCATCCGAACATGATCGCCTATCTGCCCGAACAGTACGTCGCCCCCGACTTCGCCGGCAAGGTTCTCGGCGAGGGACGGATCACGCCGGCGAGCTTCTTCGCCGGGCGGCAGTGGTATCCGACCGCCACGCCGGCCCCGCAGTACGGCCTGATTCCGCTGCTGGCCGGCACGCTGTGGGTCAGCCTGGCGGCCATCCTGATCGCGCTGCCGCTCGGGCTTTCCGTCGCCATCTACATGGCCGAGCTGGCCGACTCGCGGCTGCGCCGGATGCTGAAACCCGTGATCGAACTGCTGGCCGGCATTCCGTCGGTCGTTTACGGATTCTTCGGGCTCGTCGCGGTCGTGCCTCTGGTACGCGACGTCTTCGACCTGCCGGTCGGCGAGACGGCGCTCGCCGGCAGCCTGATTCTGGCGATCATGGCGTTGCCGACGATCATCACCGTTGCCGAGGACACGATCCGCACGACTCCCCGGGCCATGCGCGAATCGAGTCTGGCACTCGGCGCGACGCACTGGCAGACGATCCGCCGGGTCGTGCTGCCGTACTCGGCCTCGGGCATCGCCGCGGCAGCCGTGCTCGGCATCGGCCGCGCGGTCGGCGAGACGATGGCCGTGCTGATGGTGACCGGCAACGCCGCCGTCGTGCCGCACTCGCTGCTCGAGCCCGTGCGGACGATTCCCGCGACGATCGCCGCCGAACTGGGGGAGGCCCCGGCCGGAGGCGCCCATTACGAGGCGCTGTTCATGCTGGGCTGCATCCTGTTCCTGCTCACACTGCTGCTGAGCATCGCGGTCGAGATGATTTCGGCCCGACGGCCCAAGACGATGTAAAACGGAAGCCGCGCTGCCGCCCGGAAAAGGATTCCCCGCCGGCGCGCGAAAAAAGCGAAAAAACAAGAACGAACGGACAAGACAGACATGATAACGTCCTCGAAAATATCGAAACGCAAGAAGCGCTCGCAGCGGCTCGCCTTCGGGCTGTTCCGGCTGACAAGCCTGCTGGTCGTGGCCATACTGGTGTGGATTCTGGGCTTCATCATCGTCAAGGGAGCCGGCGTCGTCAGTTGGGAATTTCTCACCTCGATGCCCGAGAACGGAATGACCGAGGGAGGCATCCTGCCGGCTATCGTCGGCACGCTCTGCCTGGTGGCGGGCAGCATCGCCGTCGCGTTTCCGCTCGGCGTGATGTCGGGCATCTATGTCAGCGAATACGCCCGCGACAACTGGCTCGTCAAGGTGATCCGCATCATGACGAGCAACCTGAGCGGCGTGCCGTCGATCGTGTTCGGCCTGTTCGGCATGGCGCTTTTCGTCCATACGCTCGGGTTCGGCGACTCGATTATCGCCGGCTCGCTGACCCTCGCCCTGCTCGTGCTGCCGATCGTGATCCGGACGACCGAAGAGGCGATGCGCTCGATCGACAACTCGCTGCGCAACGGCAGCTACGCGCTCGGCGCAACCAAATTGCAGACCGTCTGGCGCGTACTGCTGCCGATGGCTTTCCCGAACATCGTCACCGGGCTGATCCTCTCGATCGGCCGCGTGTCGGGCGAGACGGCGCCCATTCTGTTCACGGCCGCCGCCTATTTCCTGCCGAAACTGCCCGACAGCATTTTCGATCAGGTCATGGCCCTGCCTTATCACCTGTACGTGATCGCAACGAGCGGAACGGATCTGGAAGCTTCCCGTCCGATGGCTTACGGAACGGCTCTCGTGCTGATCGCGATCGTGCTGCTGATCAACCTGCTGGCAAACGGGCTGAGACGCTATTTCGGCCGCAAAGTGAAAACGAACTAACGAAACCCTATCGTCATGATCAACATAAGTGCGAAAGACGTCAACTTCTATTACGGCAGCTTCCACGCGCTGAAGAACATCACGCTCGGCATCGAGCGTAACACGGTCACGGCTTTTATCGGCCCCTCGGGCTGCGGTAAGTCGACCTTCCTGCGGCTGCTGAACCGGATGAACGACCTGATCGAGGGAACGCGCCTCAGCGGCGAGATCCGGATCGACGGCGAGGACATCTACGGCCGGGACGTCGAGGTCGTCGAGCTGCGCAAGAAAGTAGGCATGGTTTTCCAGAAACCGAATCCGTTTCCGAAGACGATCTACGAGAACGTCGCTTACGGACTGCGCGTGAACGGCGTCCGCGACCGCCGGCTGATCGACGAGCGCGTCGAGAACTCGCTGAGAGGGGCCGCGCTGTGGGACGAGGTGAAGGACAAGCTGAAGAAATCGGCCTTCGAGCTGTCGGGCGGGCAGCAGCAGCGCCTCTGCATCGCGCGGGCGCTGGCCGTGCGGCCGTCGATCCTGCTGATGGACGAGCCGGCCTCGGCGCTCGACCCGATCTCGACATCGAAAATCGAGGACCTGATCTACGAGCTGAAAAAGGAGTACACGATCGTCATCGTCACGCACAACATGCAGCAGGCGGCGCGCGTCAGCGACCGCACGGCATTTTTCTACATGGGCGAGCTCGTCGAGTACGACCAGACCCAGCAGATGTTCCTGAATCCTTCGAAAGAAGCCACACAGAACTACGTGACCGGCCGGTTCGGCTGATCCGGAACTTTCGCGCCGCAGGAGCGAAAGGGAATGACACCCGGCCTCCCGCGGCAAAAGGAGAAAGCGACAGCGCCGGACCGGGAGCAGGCAAGCCGTCTCCCTGCCGGACCGGACACTTGCAGCGGAAGGCTTTCCCGGACGGTAGGAAGGTCCGTAAACCGCCGATTGAAGCACGAAATACCAAATACCGAAAATCCATGCGACACACCGAAGAATCGATCAAGCGCGTCAAGAAAAGCCTCGCCGAGATGTGGCTTCTCGTGCAGGGGCAGGTCGAGAAAGTCTCCGCCGCCCTGCTCGAGCGAAACCGCGAGCTGGCGCTCGAAGTGCGCAGCCGCGAGAAGATGGTCGACGCCTACGAGCTGACGGTCGACCGCGAGTGCGAGAACTTTTTCGCGCTGCTGACGCCGGTGGCCGTCGACTTGCGCATGATGCTGTCGATCGTCAAGATCAACAACAACCTGGAGCGCATAGGCGATTTCGCCGACGGCATCGCCGTCTTCGTCGTCGAAAACCTCGGCGACAAGATCACGCCCGAGCTGATCGAGCGGCTCGAACTCAAGCGGATGTTCCAAGAGACGCTGTGCATGCTGAGCCTGTGCAAGACGGCTCTGGCCAACGAGGACAGCGCGATGGCGGGTAAGGTCTTCGCCAAGGACAATCTGGTCGACCGGATCAACGCCGACGCGATCGCCGTGCTGGCCGAGTACATGAGCGCGCATCCCGACGCGATCACGGACTGTCTGCACCTGCATTCCGCAATCCGCCGCATCGAGCGTATCGGCGACCGGTGCAGCAACATCGCCGAGGACATCGTGTTCTATCTGGAAGCGCGGGTACTCAAGCATCACGACATCGGTCCGGCCGAGGAGATGTAACGGACCGCCGGCGGCGCGCGCCGGATTTTCCCGCCACCCCGTGAAACCTCCCTTGCAGCAGAAGCGAACCGATGCCCTTTCTGCACCGCCCTCGGCGCCCGGGCACGGGAACTTCCGCTACTCCAACGAGGGCAGGCGCTTCAGCATATCCCTGATCCGAATGGCTGTCCGGGGCATCGGCTCGGCCACCGTCAGACCGACCACTTCCCGCGCCCGGGCGATGTCGCCGATCAGCCGGACGACCTGATCGACGGTCATCCCGTCCGGAACGACGCCCACGGCCGCAACGAGATCGGCCGGATCGAGCACGTCCAGATCGAAATGGATCAGCACCTTCGAGGCCCCGCAACCTCCCAGCCACTCCACAACCGCGCGGCTGTCGCCGGCCACGTCCTGCGGAGCGAGGTGCGCGATGCCGAGCTCCCTCTGCCGCGCCCTGATTTCGTCGCGCTCCCAGTCGCGCAGACCGACCAGCAGCACGCGCGACGGATCGACGCGCGCAGGCAGCTCGGCGAGGATCTTCGCATCGCCGAGCCCCATGCAGGCCGCGAGCGCCATCGCATGATAGCCGGAATAAGCGTCGCCGGGCAAGGTAATGTCGGGATGAGCGTCTATCCAGATCACGGCCACGTCATCCCCGTACTTCCCGGCCAGAAAGGCGAACGGAGCCGCGCTGACGGAGCAGTCGCCTCCGAACGTCACGATCCGGTCGGGATCGCAGGCGCGCAGCATGCTCACGGCGGCCCTCGTCTGGGCAACGATCGCGTCGCGGTCGAGCACTCCGTCCGTCACCCGGCGCTCCGCAATCTCGTCGGCGACGGGAACCGTCAGCGTCCGCACACCGCTGCGCGGAGCCAGAAAGGCGAGCAGCTGCGCTCCCAGAAAATATCCTCTCGCCGCATCGTCGGGATTCCTTATCTCGGGAACCCACCGGACGATGTCGCCGCCCTGCCACTGGGGATAAATCAGGCGAATCGTTCTCTTTTCGTTTTCCATATCGCGAAATCTACAACAAGATAATTACTACATCGATACGCCAAGAGCTACCGCATGGAATCTCACAGTCGCGGACTGCGGCTACGAACCGCGCGTCCGATCCGCTTTCCCAGCCCCCCTCCGCCGAAAGGAAGCTCGTTTCGGGACGAAAAAGCGTTGAAAATTCGACAGCCGGATACAGCAAGAACCTATGCGGGAATCCTATACCGTATCCGCAACACGTTTCCGGGAACGCAGACAGACCGGCTTGCGCACCCGATCCGCCCGGCATGCGGGACATATCCCGGCCCTTCCTGTGGCGACAGGGCATCCGCAATGTCTTCGTCATCGCCGGTCTCGCTCCCGTCAAACGATCCGAGAGAGAGCGCTTCGGGACGATTCACGGACCGTACGGGACGCCGGCACTCGCCGTTCCTGCCTATAGCCGTATCTCGATACGTTCGTCCGGGAAATGCCGGCCTGCAGGACAAACCCGTCTCGCGTCCATGAGACAGAAGACCTCCGGACCCGGGATTCTCGCCGAAAACCGGGGGGGGACGCTCCGGCCCGTACCCGACCGAAAGGCCGGCCGAACGACCGGGAGCCGTCGGGCTCGGAAGCAAGAGCGGCAAGCGCCCTTTCCGCACGGTCCGTCACCAGCGCGGCGTCATCGCATTCGGGAAATAATGCAGGTCGCATTCCCCGTCCGGCCGATACTCGACCGTCACCAGATCGAACTGCGTATCCGTATCGAAGCCGTAGAGCGCGACATAGCGCTCGGCGGCCCGCATCAGCGCCGCGAACTTGCGGGGCGTCATCGCCTCCTCGGGCGGCGAGAGCGCGCCGCTCCGGCGGCACTTGACCTCGACGACATGGAGCACGCCCTCGCGCAGAGCCACGATATCGAGTTCGTAACGCCCGCTGCGCCAGTTCCGGTGCAACAGCTCGAACCCGTTGGCAATAAGCCATTCGGCCGCCGCCTGCTCGCCCCTCAGACCCGCCTCGCGCGACCGCACGGCTAATCCAGTAAAAAGTTCAGATCGTCGCCGGGCCGCACCTCGTAGGGCGCCTGCCCCTTGCGGAAGATCCGCATCGGGCGCTCGCCTATCAGCTCGATCCGCCCGCCCTCGACACGCAGGATACATCCTTCGCGAAGCCCTGCGACCGTCATGCACGGATTGGCCTCGACATACTCGAGCAACCGCTGCTCGCGCGTCTCGCCGGCATGGCCTTCGGGATGGGCGTCGGTATAGTGCGGATTGATCTGGAACGGAACGAGCCCCGCCGCCGTGAACGTGGCCGGCTCGACGATCGGCATGTCGTTGGTCGTGCAGATCGTCGGACAGGCGACATTGCTGCCAGCGCTCCAGCCGACGTACGGAACGCCTTCGGGCACCCGCTCGCGAATCACCCTCAGCAAGCCCTGCTCCTGCATCGCCTTCACAAGCGCGAAAGTGTTTCCTCCTCCGACGACGATCGCCTCCGCCTGCGACAGCATGCGGGCCGGATCGCTCTCTCGATGCACCGAGCGCACATCGATGCCGAGTTCCGAAAAACGGGCCTGCACTTTGGTCAGGTAATCGTCATAGGAAAACGTCACGGCCGCGTAAGGCACGAAAGCGACCTGCCGAACACCGCCGAGGAAATCGGCGATCTGCCGCTTGGGATATTCGAGGTAGGCCTCGCCGGCATTGGTCGAATTGCTGATCAGCAACAGGCGCATCGATGGTTTTCTCTTCATATCGCATACGTTTAGTTTGTCTATCTCCGCTTCGATCACGAGAGGATAATAGCGGTACTCCAGCGCGTGCACCTTCTCGGCCACCCGCTCGGGCGTATCGCCCGGCTCGACCTCCGTGCGGTAGCGGGCCACGACGTCGCCGCTATCGTAATGCTCGTTGACCCGGTGGATCGTGATGCCCGTTTCCCGGTCGCCCGACTCGACGACGGCCCGGTGCACCCGGTCGCCGTACATGCCCTTACCCCCGTGACGGGGCAGCAGGGAAGGATGCACGTTCAGAATCCGGCCGCCGTAGGCTCCGAGCAGATTGTCCGGTACGAGCCACAAGAATCCGGCCAACACGATGTAGCCGATCCCCTCGCGCCGCAGCTTCTCGACGACCCGATCGCTATTATAAAAGGTATCGCGGTCGAAAGTCTCCGTCCCGATGCCGAGCCTGCGCGCCCTCTCGAGCACCGGCGCGTCGGGACGGTTCGACAGGATCAGCGTCACGCGGGCCTTGTTTCCTGCCGCGAAATAAGAGGCCACGTTCTCGGCATTCGTCCCCGAACCGGAGGCGAATACAGCTATCTTTATCATATACAACTATTTACAAATTCAAAAACCGATTAAATACGCAAAAAAACGCTCCGGATGACCAAAAATAATCCAAAAAGTATTACTTTTGCAAAAATTTGGCTTTGAAATAAAAGTTATTTTTCGGAATAAACGCAATTGTCAAACTTAAACTATTGGTATTATGTCAGACGTTTCATCAAAAGTAGTGGACATCATCGTCGACAAGCTCGGCGTTGACGCCGCCGAAGTGGTTCCCGCCGCAAGCTTCACCAACGACCTCGGGGCCGACTCGCTCGACACCGTGGAGCTGATCATGGAGTTCGAGAAGGAATTCGAGATCTCGATCCCCGACGAAGACGCTGAGAAGATCACCACCGTAGGCGACGCAATCAACTACATCAGCGAGAAAAAGAAGTAATTTTTCAGGCCTTTGAAACAGGCGTTTGTCGAACGAATTGACCGAAGTTCTATGAAACAAAGAAGAGTTGTGGTAACGGGGATAGGCACCATCAACCCCTTAGGCAACAGCATTGAGGAATATTTCTCCAACCTTGAGAAAGGTGTGAGCGGAGCAGGACCCATTACTCATTTCGACCCTTCCGACTTCAAAACGAAATTCGCCTGCGAGCTCAAAGGCTACGACGCCGCCAGTTTCTTCGACCGCAAGGAGTTGCGCAAGTACGACCTGTACTCTCAGTACGCGCTCGTCGCTGCCGAGCAGGCCGTCAAGGACTCGGGCGTCGATCTGGACAAGATCGACCGCGACATGGTCGGAGTGATTTGGGGCTCCGGAATAGGTGGACTGGAAACGTTCTACCAAGAGGTAAAGAGCTATGTTGAGGGCGGCTTTATCCCTCGATATAGCCCTTTCTTCATTCCGAAGATGATCGCCGACCTGGCTGCCGGACACATCTCGATGAAATACGGCTTCCGGGGTCCTAAC
>CABUJP010000079.1:0-11554 GCA_902491835.1 uncultured Alistipes sp.
CCCGCCGGACGCGCCGACCGGCTCCGAGACGAGTTCCGGATCGAAGCCGCCTGCAGCCATCGAGACGAGCTCCGGAAGCAGATAGTCGCATCCGGCCATAAAGACGGCCCGCTGGCGGTTCTCCATTTGGTCCGGATTGTACCACATCCGTACTTCCGTACCCGGAAAGTCGGCGGTATTGACCGCCAAGGCCAGGTTGCGCCGGTCCGTGAGCAGCGCGAACGACTGCGGAAACTCGGGGCAGGACCGGAGATAGGGAGCCACTTGAATGTCGATCACCGGAATGCCCCGGAACGACAGGCCCTCGCGTCCGTTCTGCTTGGCCAGATAGGCTGCCTCGAGCGCGACGCCGTCGAGCTCCTCTTCGTAGCGGGCGTATATGTCCGACGTGACCAGATAGACCAGCTCGCCCTGAGGCTTGAATGCCCTGAGCACGTCCGGGGCCTCGTCCCACAGCCGCTTGAGCAGCTTTTCGGCCGTTTCGCCGGCCGGATCGAATCCTGTGCAGCGAACGTCGTTTTCCGTGTCGCCCGTATCGGCGAGCAGCCGCTTGAGGAATCCGTCGAAAGTCGACAGCGCTCCCTCCCTTTCCGTATCGCCGAGCCACATCGTCGCCCGGATGCTTTCGGCTATGGCTTCCTTGAACAGCGCGGTCTCGGCCGCTTCGAGCTCGGTCCCCGTCAGATCGTCCAGATTGACGTCCGGCCGTCCGGTAATCAGCTCGTATACCATGTTGAAGTAGTCTTCCGCCGAATAGCCGGCCTCGGCCTTGACTTTCGACAGTGCGATCTGCTTGCTGTACTTCGTCGCGGCGTCGCCTCCTTTCCAGCCCGCCGCCGTGTATTTCTGCAGGATGTCGCCCGCGCGCTTCCAGAACTGGAGCGTCGTGGGAACCGGCGTGTTGTACATTACCTTGATACCGAGGGCTCGGGCATCGGGGCCGCTGAGCATCGGGCGGAAGAAAATCGTCTCCAGCTCGCGTCCGCTGTAGTTTTTGGGATTTTCGATTTTTGCCATGTTGCGATGAGTTTGGTTGATGTCGTTGTTTTGTTAGCGAAAGTTACGCAGGTCGTCCTCGTAGGCTTTGGCGTTGGCCGACGGCGTCGCCTCGGCCGGAGAGGGGTCCTCGCGCGGCTCGGTCCGGGTGGCTCGCGCCGTCTCCCGGAGATCGTTCGCCTCCGGATGCTCCTGTACGACAGGACCCGTCTCTTTCGGGGGGTCGGGGTTTCCGTCGGCCGGTTCCGGGTTTTCGTTCGGGTCGGAGCCGAGAGCCTCGTTCAGCCTTTCGACTTGCGCCGGCTCGACGCGGCTTGCGTCGGAGCCCGGCAGGCCGAGCCGTTCGAGCAGCGCCTGCCATTGTCGTCTGATCGTCATAGTTAAGATGGATTGTATTGTGGAATTAGGTGGATTTCCGGCCGGAAATCGTACGGCGAAGATCGCTCCTCGCCCGTTCGGATTTTTTCTACGGAATCCGACGGCCGCTCAACCGACGTTCATGTCGGTGTAGTAGTACATGCATTTGCGCACGTACTCGTAGGAGCAGGCGAACCGTTCGGTCGCCAGCCACATCGCGTCGGTCTTGCGGATTCCCGTCTCCATGATGCCGCGAACGTATTCGCGCACGGCCAATACCTTGCACAGCGTGCTGTCGATCACGCCGAGGGCGACCAGCTTTTCGACCGTCTGTCCGGTCGTGAGCTCTCCGCAGCGCGTCCGCAGAATGCGGATCAGTTCCTTTTCGTAAATGGTCAGAGGCATGTTCCGGAAATCAGAAAGAGGCTTGTTCGACAACGGTTTTGACGGATCGCTGCGCGTCGGTGATATCCGATTCGAGCACGTAGACTCTCAGTGAGTTCAGCCGCGAGTCGATCATCTCGCCGATCTGTTGCCGGTCGAGACCTTGTCGCGCCTCGTGCTGTCCGTCGGCTTTTGCCTGCCGGTCGTTTCCGACGGAGCCGAGCGGGGATCGCCCGGCGAAAAGCCGGACCGGGTACATGCTTTCTTGCGGAACCTGTCTTTCGGCATAGCCCGAGGGCATGGCGGGCAACGGGTTTCCGAACCCGGTTTGTATCCGCTGTTCCGGGGCATAAGTCCGATATCGGTCCGTTTCGGCGGACTCGACCGGAGATGCTGCGGGAGAGGCGATTGCCTCCGGTTGCCGCTGCTCCGCCGCTTCGGACCGGACGGAGTCGGAACCCGTTCGATCGGTCAGGTTACGGGTAGCCTTGGTAGCCGTCGGTATGTCCGGATCGCCGAGCGTCGGGGTCGGAGGCATGTCGTTCGGCTGTTGTCGCTGCTCGGGTGCCGGTCCGGCGTGGTTCCGGCCTGCCGCGTTCGGTGCTCGGTTTTCCGATGGCTGTGCATCGTGCCGGGGCGGGTCGTCTTCCCAGACGATCCGGTAGGTTTTTCTTTTCATATGCGATGAATTTGAATTGGACGATCCTTATGTCGTGCTCTGCACGGTTGTTCCGGAACCGGTCGTCGAGAGGACAACGTGTGGACCGCAGCGTTCGGCGAGGGGCCGGTCGCGTCCGGTTTCGCTTCGGGAAATTTTATCCGGCGGGTGCGCAGGCGGACCGCTATGTTTCTTTGAGAAAAACGCACCGGGTCGATCCGGCCGACGGGTTGTAGTCGCTGATCTCCTCCAGCCGGCACATGACCGTCTCGCCCTCAATCGCCAGTTTGAATAGGGCGCGGAAGTCGCGCCGAAGCCCGTTCGGGGAGATCAGCGGCTCGATGTCCTCCGGGTTGAGGCGCAGATAGACCGTGATGCGTCGCCCGCTGTTGTACTGCTCGATGCTTCGGTCGTATCCGCCGTGCAGTCCGGTCGCGCCGTCCCTGTCTTCAAAACAGAGGGTGAACGGCTCGTCGCCCGACGGATCGTGGAACGCGATTTCCGGATACTCGTTCCCGTAGTCGGGCCAGCCCCAGCGTTGCGTACCGGGTAAGGTCCGGACTCCGAGAAAGCGAACGATCTTCGGCGGAAAGTTCAGGTTTTCCGTGTCGGCCGGTACGCCCGTGCGGTCCCGGTCGCCTACTTGCGCGAGCGAGGCGTCCGGCGCGTCGGGGTAGGCTCCGGTTCGGTTCAGCGTGGGCGTGAAAAGGGGATTGGCGTAGACTCGCTCGCCCTCCGAGGCGAAGCGGTTGAGAATCGGCGT
This sequence comes from uncultured Alistipes sp., assembly GCA_902491835.1. GTDB lineage: Bacteria > Bacteroidota > Bacteroidia > Bacteroidales > Rikenellaceae > Alistipes_A. The sequence goes on from CABUJP010000079.1 coordinate 3,159, forward strand.
GCTCCATCGGCCCAGAATCTGCTTGTTGCGCTCGTCCCAGCGCGCGACTGTCCCGTCACCCTCCTGATAGCGGAGCGTAAAGAGTTTCGACAGGTCCGCTCCGAGCTCCTCGACCGTGACCGGCCGGCTGCGATCGATCCGGTCGCTCCAGTCGATGACCGTGTCGTCGCGGTAGAAATCGTCGCGCGGCTCGATGTAGAGCGTGCCGGTCAGCGCGTCGCTGTAGAAGCAGAGATTGAACATTTGCTTCAGCGCGCCGATCAGGTCGATCTGGCGCACCCTGTGTGCGGCTACGTCGGCGAAACGGATGGTCGATCCTTCGCAGGGGTGGGGCAGGAAGATCGGCTTGAGCGTCGTATGGCGGCCGAGCGTCAGGCTCATTCCTTGGTCGGCTCCGCCGAAATAGATCCGGTCGAAATAGCGGGGCGACGACGGGGCGATCTCCCGGGCCGCGCTGCGGATCGTCAGGCGGATGTCGATCTGCCCTGTCTCGGCCACATAGCCGTCGTACAGAGCCCAGTCCTCCTCGTAGGGAATGTATGTCCCGTCCGACAGAAACTCGAGCGACGCTTCGGTCGCCTGCTCGTTTGCGGGTATGTCGATCAGTACGCTCCGCTGCGAGAACGTCTTGAGACGGACGGTCTCGTAGTCGCCCGGTTGCAAGTCGGCGGCGTCCGCTGCCGGATTCACGATGCGCCGGTACGAAAAGCGGTATTCGGTTCCCGGCCGGTGCTCGAAGACGATCAGCCGGTACTGCCAGTCGCCGTGAAAAGCCGTCCGCCTGTCCTCGTGTCGGTTCACGACGCGGAAGCGCCGTTCCACATCGTCGTCGAGAAGGACCCGGTCGAAACATTTGAGTTCCTCCCTGCTGGCGATCCGGTAGTCCGTCCGGTAGGCGAGCGAGTATTCGAATCCGGCCGTTACCTCCTCGACCGGACAGTAGGCTATGCGCTGCCCGTCTTCCCGGAAGCAGTCGTTGCGGTTGTAGACCCCGGCGACCGTCGCGCCGTCCTGCGTCCGGTCCGGGTCGGCCGTATCCACGAGATTGCCGACCGACGAGACGGCGGTCAGCGGATCGGCATAGACCCGTCCGAACCGGTCGGCCGAGGCCGTAGCGTCGCCGAAGCGCCCGGCCAAGAAGCCCATTCGCTCCTTGAACGGCTCGGTCTGTTGCTCCGGATAGTGGCCGCTCATGTAGAGCGAGCGGAACGGCGCGCCGTCCATGAAGTCGGAGCGGATCGTGTAGCCTCCTGCGGCCGCGATCGCGTCGACGAGCGTGCGAACGTGCAGGAAAGGATGGTAGTCCGTGAAGGTCAGCATCCGTATGGTCGGCTCGATGTTGCCCGATGACACGCGGAACGTGTCCCGAAGCACCGGAAAAAAGCGCACCGGCTTCTCCCATGTCCAGCTGTCGTGCACCATGCTTTCGGAAACCGTCTCCTCGAACGGGATGTCGATTTCATTGAACATGTTCTCGCATGCCAGGCTCACCCAATGCTTGCCGGGTCCGATGATCTGCAACAGGTAGGAGCCGCCTCCGGCCTCGCTCTCGTATCGGACCAGACGGGGCGATCCCTCGATGACGGTGAATCCGTCCGCTTCGATACGAGCCGTATGCGGCTGCTGGTTGAACAGCTCGGGAGCGTGAATCCGGTCCGCGTCGCCCAGCAGCGACCGGTTGCGGGCTGTCGCCGGGAGACGGACCGTTTTGCAGTAGCCGGTGCGATTCGTCTCGATTTTCGTGATCGACGAAACGGCCAGCGTGATCGATACGACCGCATGCTGGTCCGTGTCCGCCTCGCGGTTGTCGATAAAGATGCGTATCATCGCTACCGGTTTTGAAAGGTTTCGGGTTGCGCCTCGCGCAGAACCATGTCGATTCTCGACAGCTCGTCCGACACGACGACGACTTCTGCGGTCAGCACGTCCGCTTCGACGAACCGGCTGTCTTCCGCAATCCAAACTTTCGGCGCATTGAGCAGTCCGCACAGCCAACGCATCGTCTTTTCGCTTTCGTAGTCCGACACGAGCCGCATCCGGCTCTCGCGGCGGCTGGCCGTCACGGCGTATCCTTCGGCCGTCAGCACGCGTTCCTTTCCGATCGCGAAGCCTTCGGCCAGCGGCCTGCGCATCGTGTAGTAGTCGATCTGCCCGAACGTGTTCCACCAGCAGAGCCGAACGTCGCCCGCGTAGTGCGGAACGAACCTGTATTCGCGTGTCAGCACGGTTTCGTCGCCTGACGCGATGCGGATTTCCATCGAGCCGTACCGGTCCAACGAATCGTTCCCGTCGTTTTCGACCTGAGCTTTCAGATCGCTCATCTTCAGGCAGAAAACGCTTAGATCGTCTGTCGAGGCCTGAGATGCCAGCTCGATACTCCGCTGCGAGCTTCCCCGGAGCACGGCCTGAGCGGTCAGCGCACTGCCGCCGGGCAGCACGGCGATCTCGTCGGATTCGTTCGGGGCGATTTTCACGGTTGTCGGCGCGGCCGACAGAGCGTCCCACTCGAACAGCGTACGCGTCCCGGCGCAGAGCGGCGCCGAGGCTTGCGCCTCTGCCGAGCGGACGGTCGTGCGGACGATCCGTCCCGCCGGCTTCGCGAACGTGCACTCTACGGTATAGAGCGGACGGACATCGAATTGGCTCCGGGCGTATCCGGCCACGTTGACGTCGTAGGAGGTCTGCCCCTTGAACCTCCGCCGTCCGACGATCCGCTCGTCGGCGTGGTCGTAAATATCCAGTTCGACGAGCTCTTGGGCTCCTGCCGTCACTCGGAACAGCGCGTCGCAATACGCCGACGCGTACGGAGCGGGAGTTTTCGTGATTCTCATGGCTTATCGTCCGGTTCGTTGGGAAAATACATGCGGGCGTCGAATTCGGCCTTCATCGACAGTTCGCCTTGCCGGGTCAGCGAGAACTCGGCGGGCGTCAGCGCGATGTTTCCGGTGCAGAAAACTCCCTGCTGTTTCCCGATCCGGCCGATCATGGCCAGCGCGTCGCGCTCCATCTCGGCCCATTGCCTTTCCTTGGCCTGCTCGTCGTATCGGCGATCGAGCCGCATCAGATGCAGCGTTGCGCGATAGACGATCTCTCCTTCTTCGCGTCCCTCGACGCGTGTGACGCGCGGGGGTACGAGCCAGACGGCCGGGAACCGGACCGGAACTTCGCCCATCCGGTACTCGAACCCTTGACGGAAGCCGTACCCGAGCTCTTGTGCAGCGCTCTCGACGGCTGCGGATAGTTGGTTTCTGAGCATGATTTGAATTGTATTGATTGGTTTCGGTATCCGGCGCCGACTGTCATCGCCATGCTCGTCGGGGAGGCGAGACGCATAGCTGCTCTGTCGGTTGGCCGGACGGTTCGTTGGCACGGGTCGCAGATCGGTCCTTGCATCCGATCCGCCGCGCTTTCGGGTCGGTCCTGACGGCCCCTGCTGTCATGCGAGTAGCGGGGAACGACAGATCGCTTTCCGAACCGTCCGCATGATCGGAAGCGTCGTTGCGTCGATTCGGCTTGTTTGGACTTGACCGTTTTGCCGGGCTATGTTTGCCCTGTCCGAATTGCCGGACCGGTACGGTCCCGCTTGCATAGCCGGCGACGCGTTTGACAGCGTATCCCGCTCGAACGACGCGGATCCCAGTGCAGACCCGATTCCGAGGCTTGACCGTGTTTCCGGACTTTCGGACAGAGAAGGGTCCGCGGTCTGATTGCCGGACCGTTCGACCGTACGGATAGAGGCGTTCGCCGCTTGGGCCCGGGCGTTTCCTCCTGCCGTGCTTTCCTCTGCCGCGCGGTCCGGACAACGGCCCGGTCCGTAGCGGGTATCCAGACGCTATCCGTGCATTTTCAGCCTGCTGTGTACCAAGTCCATGAAATCCGGACATTTCATCTGCCCTGTCCGTTCGATTTCCTCTGCGGCGTAGTGCCCGGCCCATGCCAGCAGGTCGCACCATGTACCTGGTTCCGTGTCGTGCCCGGTCGGTCGGTGCGAAGGCTTGAGGTAGCAGAGCGGATAGGCCTCGCGGAACAGCCGGTGGGCCCGTTCGATTCGGGCGAAGCAGGCCGCGAAAAATGCCAGCGGCTTCCCTTTCAGAGCTTCGGCCCTGAGGCGGATTTTTCGGTCGCAATCGTTTCCCGCTGCCGGCCAGAGCAGGGCTGCGACCAGCGGCGCGTACCGCCATTTGTCGTGCAGGTAAAGGTCCGAGGTCCGGCACCAGGCCGAGGCCGTTATCCGGGACATCGGTATCGGGCTTCCTTCCCAGTCCGTTTCGTCTTCGGGCGGCAAACGGTCGTTCCGGTTCGCCTTTTTCCCGGGACTTCGTGTCTCGTCGGATAGCATGTTTTCGAGCCGCCGTAACTCGTGGGGAAGATACGAGACGAGGCGTTCCGCGACGAGTATCCGGTCGTCCGGGTCGGTACGGCATGCCAGCGAGTGTCGGACGCCCGCGATTTTCGTCAGCAGTTCCGCAGTCAGCCGGTCCAGGCTTTGCCTGTCGCTTCGGCGCTTCTGCTCGTCGTAGCGGAGAGTTGCGCGCAGCTTGTCCCAGCTCATGAGTTCCCAAGGCTCGCAGATGTAGCGCCGATTGTTGATAAACAACGTACTCATTTGTCGACAACTGCCTTTTGACTGTTAGTAATTTGTCGATAATCCGGCCGATTCTCACTGCGGGCGAGCACTTTCTCCAGTTCTCGGAGTTCGCGCGCGACTCCGTTGGCCCGGTTGTTCGACCGTTTGCTCTGTTGTTGGACTTCGGCCAGCCGGACGGTCGAACGAACGGCCTCACGGATCTTCTCCAGCGTGCGCTCGAGCTGCTCGTGCGACTCGTCGCGCCGGATTCCGGCATTCGGTTCGGGCGATGCGTCCGGATTCCGGCAAGCCGTTGCCGCTGCCGGAATACCCATGGAAAGGGATTCTTTCATAGAAACGGGATTTGAAAAGCGAAGCGGTTTATGCACGGTTGTGCAAAAGCCCGCGAACGAAATGTTCATAACTCCGTTTTTGCACGAACGGAATACCGGGCGAACCGTGGCGAAAATGTGAATAACTCGGTGGGGTGATCGGAAAGCGGCGGAGAATCGGATCGTCGGCGACCGTGCCGTTTCCGAAGCAAATATACGATGCGGAACACCCCCTTGTCAAGAGGTATTCCGCTATTTTTTCGGTTCAGGTGCCCCGAGGGCCGTCCTGGATACTTGTAAGGCCGGTTCGGCTTGGATTTTTTCTCGGTCCGGAGGTTTTGCTTTATTCGGCGGGGCCACAGATCGCCGTTCCGCCGACCCGTTCACCGATTCGTCGGATAGCCGCCGTCCGTCCGCCCATCCGTTCTGATATCGGACTTTTGGCTTTCTCTTTCAGGGTTTCGTTGCTTGCCCCTGCTCGCCGAACAAGTCCGGTTGAGTGAAATGGCTGCTGAAGGATAGCCTGTGGTAGGGTGAGAGCCCGTACCGCATAACGGCCTCGCGGTGCTCGCGGGTCGGATAGCCCTTGTTCTTTTTCCAGTTATAGACCGGATATTCCTCCGCGATCCGGTTCATGTAGTCGTCTCGGTAAGTTTTTGCCAGAACCGAGGCGGCGGCGATCGAAACGAACGTCGCGTCGCCCTTTACGATGCACTCGTACGGAATGTCGAGCGACGTGCGGAACCGGTTCCCGTCGATGAGCAGCATCTGCGGCACGACCTTCAGCCGGGCGACGGCCCGCGACATGGCGGCGAACGAGGCGTTGAGGATATTGATCCGGTCGATCTCCTCGGGCGATACCATTTCGACGGCCCAGGCTACGGCTTCCCGCTCGATCGCTTCCCGAAGCAGATAGCGGTTTTTCTCGCTCATCTTTTTCGAGTCGTTCAGCAGCGGGTGGTTCCATCCCTCGGGCAGGATGACGGCCGCCGCCGCGACGGGACCGGCCAGCGGTCCGCGACCGGCTTCGTCGCACCCGGCCTCGATCCGGCCGGCCTGAAGACAAGTCCTTAGCATGTGTCTTGGCATAGGTTTTATCCGCGACCGGCAGCCGCTCCCGCATAACAGGGAGAGACGGCTGCCGGCCGGGAGGGCGTGCGCTTGGCGTCTATTGATCGGTCAGCCCGATCGACTGGAAGTATTGATCGAGCCGCTCGATCTGCTCCTGCTGTCCGAAGTCGGCAGCAGTCTGATGCAGCTCGAGCAGATTCTGCAAATTGTCGTACAGTTGAGGCTCGACGAGCTCTTTGGTTTTTCCGGTGAAGCGCAGGTAGTGGTCGATGTACTGCTCCAGATTTCGGGCATAGTCTTCCAGTATCGCGTTGCCCTTGTCGAACGCTCCGGCCTTGTAGTACGACTCGATCAGCGGAATCGTCGTCAGATAGTCGTGCCGAATCTGGCTGAACGGAATTCTTCGCACGACGGTGTCGAGCACCTCGACGGCCCGCGTCGTGTCGCCTTCGGCAAGCAGCTGGTCGGCCAACTGGGCATACAGGCCTCTGATGAACGTCGCCCGGAAGTTCGTCTGAATCGTATGGTCGGCGTAAACTCTCGGATCGTCGATATTGCCGTACCGGAACTGGTTCATCAGCTTGTCGTACAGATACTCGCTGTCGATGCGGCCGACCTTCAGATAGTCGCTGGCCTTTTTAGCCGGTGCGCTGGGCGTCCGGATCGGCACGAATCGGTATGCGAAACCGTCGAGCTGCAGATAATCCTTCAGACCGAGCGCTGCGGGAGAGGAGAATTGCGTGAAGTAGATCGGCCGCTTCCAGTCGAAATTGGCCAGCAGGTCGATCAGCATCAGCTCGTCCCGTGTCAGATAGTGCTTGTTCGGGTTGATGTTCAGATAAACCGTGTCGACCATCAGGTGAGCGTCCTCGGGCTTGACGATACCGCTTTCGATCGCGTTTTGCTTATTGACCGGGAGCGCGATCTGGCGAGAGGGCAGAAAGTCCATCTTCTCGCCGCTTGTCATCGGAAGCATGGTTCTCGGGTCTTCCGACGCGATCCACTCGATGAGCTGTTTGGCCGGAATGGGCCTGTTGAATAGCTCCTGAATGGGCACCGTTTCGTTCCGATAAGTATATTTGGACCTCGGCAACGAGAACGGGAGCGGGTCCGAGTCGTTGCTCTTGATGCGCATCTGATCGATGTACCACTCGGCGCCCAGATAGCTCATGTTCATCACCCGCACGTCCTTGCGGACTCCTTCCACCTCTTGGGCGTACCACAGCGGGAAAGTGTCGTTGTCGCCGTAGTTCATGATGATGGCGTTCGGCAGCGTGGAGTTCAGGTAGTTCTCACCGAAATCGCGCGCCACATAGCGGTGTGACCGGTCGTGGTCGTCCCAGTTTTGGGCGGCCAGTATCGTCGGTACGACGGCTCCGATGAGCGTAGCGGCGACAGCCGTCACGGCTCTGTCCTTCTTGAACCAGCGCTTGAACGCTTCGTAGAGGGCCGGTACTCCGAATCCGATCCACATTGCGAAGGCGTAGAACGAGCCGGCGAACACGTAGTCCCTCTCGCGCGGCTCGGCCGGCGGCGAGTTCAGGTAGACGGCGATCGCGACGCCGGTCATGATGAAAAAGGCCATCACGACCGAGAAGTTGCGGCCGTCCCGGTTGAGCTGGTAGATCAGCCCGACGATTCCCAGAATGAACGGCAGGAAATAGTACGTGTTGCGTCCTTTGTTCGAGGCTTGTTCCTGCGGCAGATTATCCTGCGGTCCGAGGAAAATCCGGTCTACGGCGTCGATTCCCGACAGCCAGTTGCCGTCCGTGATCTCGCCGGTGGACTGCACGTCGCTCTGGCGTCCGACGAAGTTCCACAGGAAATAGCGCCAGTACATGAAGTTCATCTGGTAGGCGAAGAAGAATTTCATGTTCTCGGCGAATGTCGGGACGGTGACCGTCTCGTCGCCGTACGGGATATGGCGTCCCTCGATATCGACCCAGTTCTTGTAGGCCTTGATGTCCGACTCCTTGTCCGAGTACATGCGCGGGAAGAAGAATTCGAACTGAGGGTCGTATTCCCGCGCGGTGATCGTCTTGGCCGCCTTGTACCGCCCTTCGTCTTCGTAATATACCGTGCTTTCCTTGATTCCCGCCACGGGCGACGAGTAGTAGGGGCCCTTGAGCAGCGGCCGGGCGCCGTACTGGTCGCGGTTCAGCAGCGACAGCAGCCCGTACGGGTTGCTCGGGGCGTTGCTGTTCATCGGCGGGTTCGCCGCCGAACGGATGATGACCGACGCGTACGATCCGTAGCCTACGATGATGACCGCCGTGCACAGGAGAATCGTATTGGCAAGCACCTTGCCCCGTTTGTGTGTCCGGTAGACTCCCCATCCGAGGGCCGCCAGCAGCGCGAAGGCGAAGAACGTGATGCCCGAGTTGACCGGCAGGCCGAGCCCGTTGACGAACATGCGGTCGAAGAAG
>CABUJP010000080.1:0-11536 GCA_902491835.1 uncultured Alistipes sp.
TCGGATGCATCGGAATCGTTTCTGTCGGCGCAGAATTCCGCATTTTCTCGGAGCCGAAGATCGGCGTTTCGATCGTGGCCCTTTGTTCGTTTACATTGCTCATACCTTTAATTTTTAGAATTATACGATATAATTGATTGAATAGATTCTCTTTCGACGACTCCACAAACCGTGCCACCTGCACAGGAAGCGAAAAGCGGAGCCTATGCGCCGCCTCGCGCATTCTCACCGGCATCCGCTCCTTTCCGAAGGGTGGCCGGCTTCCCCGGAAACGACCGATCGACACATGAAAAAAGGGGATGCTTAGAAAAGCATCCCCGAGGCGGCCGGGCCGTTTCCCGCGCCGTAAGACCTTTCAGAATACGCGCTACCTGTCGGCAAAGAGCGCTCCGGGCGTACCGCCCACCGTGTACGTATTCAATATCCGTCCGTACAGGTCGTACTCGTACACGACCCCGCTCCCGGTTCCCGACTTCGCGTCTCCTATGTAAAGCGTATTGCGCGGCGACATGACCATACCGGTCATATCCTCGACCGCGTCGAGCGTGAAAAGGGGAGTCGGATTCAGCTCGATCCGTCCTTTTTCATCCCCGACCGTGATCTCGAATACCGAGAGCTTCCCATTCTTGAGCGCGTTGAAATACATCCCGTCGCGTTCGGCGTTGATCTCCAGATAGCCCTCCGACGCATCGATTCCCAATGCAGACAAGGAGTAATGCGCAGCCGTCGTCGTATCGGACACGCAGTACAGATAGTCGGCCGACAAGGCCCAAAGCGCGCCGAACTTATCGGACACGAGCTTGGAATCGGGCCGGGCAGGAATCCCGAGCTCGGAAGTCTGGTAAGTCTTATCCAGCTGGAAAGCGCATATCCGGTCGCCGGCTGCGGCGTATAGCTTACTGCCCGTCACGATCATTTGTCCGACCGGACGGTTGAAAAGGATTTCCTTCGTGATCTTGAAATCTTTCTCGTCGACCAGAAAGACTGCCCCCAAAGCAGCGTCCGAGACCGCCACCTGCCCGCTTTTGACCGGTACGATATACTGAAAATCCAGATCCTCGGACATATGCGCGATCGTACCGAGCGTCGAATAGTCGGAAGGCTTGACGACCCGGACGTATCCCTCGCACACGACCCATATCCAGCTGTGGACCTTCGCAATCGAATGGGCCGGGGAATTCAGCGTCAACAAATCGGGCACGATCGAGTCGTTGCGCATGACGGCCGTCACGGCATCGCTCTCGAGACTCGAGGTGCCGACCATCAGCTTGAGCAGCTTGCTGTCGGGAATGACCCGGATTTCATCCTCGGTGCTCGAACAGGAGAGCGCGCCCAAAGCGAGGATTGCGATCAGAAAGGAGGGAACGGACAATACGCTTTTCATAGATATTCCGAATATTTGCTTGAATACACCGATTCGATAAAGGCGGAAAAGAGAACCGCCGACCGTGCAAAGTTACAAAATATCTCCGTATGCGGAAAGCGGCCCGAAACGGCGCGCGGGGGAATATACGCCGACACTGTCCGAAAACGGACGCGCCGGCGGGCGCACCGATATTTTTCTTACTTTTGCCGAAAACAGTGTCGGCTTCATGAACAGGGGAGAGGGGATATATCACATACTGGCTATGACAGCCGTAGCAATATGGGGAACGACCTTCGTTTCGACGAAGCTGTTGCTGGCCGAGGGGATGACGCCGGCCGAAATCATGTTTTACCGCTTTCTGATCGCCTATCTCGTGCTGAAATTGTACAGACCGACTCTCAGGCTACCCGAAAGCTGGCGGGACGAGGCGCTGTTCGCGGCGGCCGGCGTCACGGGCGGCTCGCTTTACTTTCTGACCGAGAACATGGCCCTGCAAATAACGCTCGCCTCGAATGTGGCGCTACTGCTGGCTACCGCTCCGATTCTGACGGTTCTGCTCTCGAGGCTTTGGCTCGGCCCCAGCGAGCGAGTCGGACGCCCGCTCGCCGCGGGATCGGCTCTAGCGCTCGCCGGCGTCGCGCTCGTCGTTTTCAACGGGAGCTTCATCCTGAGGATACAGCCTGCGGGCGATCTGCTCACGCTGGCGGCCGCGCTGACATGGGCGCTCTATAATATCTGCCTGAAAAAGCTGGACGGACGCTACTCGACGCTCGAGATCACGCGCAAGGTGTTTTTCTACGGCGTTGTCACCCTGCTGCCCGTTTTCGCCTTCACGCCGCTTCGGCTCGACGTCACGCTGTTCCGCAATCCGGTCGTGGCGGGCAACCTGCTCTTTCTGGGACTCGTGGCCTCGTTGTTCTGCTTCGCGGTCTGGAATATGGCGGTCAAGCATCTGGGTACAGTCAAGACAAGCAACTATATTTATCTCGTACCGCTGGTAGCGCTGATCAGCTCGGCCATCGTGCTGAACGAGCGGATCACGCCCGTCGCTCTCGGCGGAGCCGTACTGATCCTCGGCGGAGTCTACATAGCCGAAAACGGTCGGCGCATCAGAGGACTAAAACCGATTCACCGATGAACGAACTGAACATCCGCCCCGCCGGGCCGGAAGACTCGGCCACGATTTACGAATTCATTCTGAAAATGGCTCGCTACGAAAAGCTCGAGAGCGAAGTGGATACGACCGAGCAAGCGCTCCGCAAAGCTCTTTTCGAAGAAAGACAGGCGGAAGTCGTGCTGGGCGAGCTGAACGGGCGACCCGTAGGGTTCGCTCTGTTCTTCCATAACTTCTCGACTTTCCGGGGACAGCGCGGCCTCTATTTGGAAGACATATACGTCGACGAGCAGTACAGGGGACGCGGATACGGGAAAAGGCTGCTGCTTCACTTGGTCAAGCTCGCCGCCGAGCGGCGCTGCCGGCGGATGGAGTGGGTCGTACTGGACTGGAACGCGCCGTCGATCGCTTTCTATCGCTCGCTCGGAGCCGTACCGATGGACGAATGGACAGTTTTCCGCCTGACCGAAGACAAGATCAGAGAACTGGCCGCCAGACAGGCGGAATAGGCCGTCCCGAAGCGAGTTCCGTTGCCCGGACATCAAAAGGCACAACAGGAATCAAAAAAACAGATGCAAAGTATGGTTATCGACGAAAGAGAGTGCCGCAAGGAAACCGTTGCGGAAGTCGCCCGGCAGATCATGATCGCCGGACGCACGGCCCCCAAGGGCAAGGGTGTCGACCTGATCGAGATCGTCGCGGTCACCGGCGAGACGATCGGGGCTTTGGCCGAGGCGACCCGCCTCGCGTCGGAGCAAACCGGCATGAAATTTTTCCTGCGCGACGCGGAAAACATCCGTCAGGCCGACGCCGTCATTCTGGTCGGAACGCGCCTTCGACCCATGTCGCTCAACTGCGGCTACTGCGGCTATCCGACCTGCGAGAAAAAGAACGGCCATCCGGCCGCTCCGTGCGCGCTGAACATGGTCGATCTGGGCATCGCCATCGGCTCGATGACGGCCAAGGCCGCCGACCTGAGGGTCGACAACCGCGTGATGTTCTCGGTTGGCAAGGCAGCTCCGAGTATCGGACTGCTCGCCGAATGCCACTCGATCTACGCCATTCCGCTGAGCGTCTCCTCGAAGAACCCGTTTTTCGACCGGGTGTCCACCCGCTAAATCCGACCGGCCATGTACGATATCGAACTGAAGAACGAACTGGAAAGGCGCTGGAGCTCCTTGCGCGAGGAACTCGCCCGGCAACAGGCCGACGCGCTGCTCGTAACCACGAACGTCAACCTGTACTACGTCAGCGGACGCGTATTCGCCGGCATGGCATATATCCCCAGCGAGGGCGAACCGCTCTTTTTCGTCCGCCGGCCTATCGGCCTGAAAGGGGAAAACGTCCTGTACATCCGCAAGCCGGAGGAGATAAGCGATCGCCTCCGGGAGCATGGGATCGCCCTCCCTCGGAAACTGTTGCTGGAAACCGACTCTATTCCGATGGGCGAATACCTCCGCTATGAGAAAATCTTCTCTCCGGAGCAGATCGGCAACGGGACCCGGCTGCTGCGCTCGGCGCGAAGCGTCAAGACGCCTTTCGAGCTCGGGCGGCTCCGGCTGTCGGGCCGGCTTCATGCCGAGGTCTACCGAAGAATTCCCGAATTGTTCCGGCCCGGCATGACCGATCTGGAACTGTCGGTCGAGATCGAGCGGGAGAGCCGTCTGAAAGGCTCGCGCGGCATTTTCCGCATATTCGGCCAAAGCATGGAAATCTTCGGCGGGAGCGTGCTGGCCGGAGACAATGCCGACACGCCATCGCCTTACGATTTCGCGCTCGGCGGCGGAGGCCTCGACACGTCGCTGCCGGTCGGGGCGAACGGCACGGTCCTGAGCGACGGCATGAGCGTCATGGTCGATATGGGAGGCAATTTCACGGGTTACATGACCGACATGACGCGCGTATTCTCAGTAGGCAAGCTCCTGGACCTGGCATACCGAGCTCACGACACGTCTCTGGAGATTCAGCGCAGAATCGCCGAGGCCGCACGGCCCGGTACGCCGGCATCCGAGCTTTACGCCATCGCCGTACATACGGCCGCCGAGGCCGGACTATCGGAATACTTCATGGGGCACCGCCAGCAGGCAGGCTTCGTCGGACATGGCATCGGCATCGAAATCAACGAAATGCCCGTACTGGCTCCCCGGTCGAAGGAAATCCTTGCGGAGGGCATGGTTTTCGCGCTCGAGCCGAAGTTCGTCATTCCCGGCGTAGGAGCGGTCGGTATCGAGAACAGTTTCGCCGTAACGGCCGGCGGGCTCGAAAAGCTGACGCTGCTGGACGAAGGAATCGTTCCGCTGGCATGATTCCGTCCGAAGACGCGGACTTTGTCAGACCAAAGCGAAAGCGCGACCGTACGGTCGCGCTTTCGTCATGGCATAGTCCGTTCCGCAGGCCTACCTTCTGCCGCAGCAATGACCGGCAGGCCGGCAATGGCGCGCAGGCCGGCAGTCGTGTCTGGTGTCCGACGGACATTCGCTTCTGCAGTGTTCCGCATAGGCGCACGTCGAGCAATCGGCGCACCGGTCTTTCCTGCACTCGTCGCCACAGGCGCAGTCCGCGCAGTAGCCCCTGCTATGATCGCAATCTTGAGGGCAGCATTCGGTCGTAGTCTTGGTCTTAGGCTCGGTCGTTTTCTTGGGACCTTGCGCCATCGAGATCGTAAACAACGCTACGACAAAGACAGAAACCAAAAACAACAGCTTTTTTCTCATCGTCCTTTCTTTTTTAATAATCAAAACGCAGGCGGCCCGATCCTCGCCGGTCCGCACGATAAGAACGGCCGACGGCTTCATCGTATTATCCGCCACCTGCACAAATATACGAAAATCCTCGCCATAATAATCATTCCGATCATTCCGTCATAACAATAAGACGAAAATTCACATTCTTTTCAACGCTACGGATAAACCCTGCGCCCCGCACATGCCGTCCAATCATCCCCTGCGCGAACTCACCGCTTTATAATGCGAAAAAATATTTAAGAATACGGCGATTTCATATCGCATTCATGTGCAGATCGCGTGGAAATCCGTATTTTTGTAAATCATCGGATAACGATGCGAGCCGCTTCGGCGCGTCTCGACCGTCGCACGAAAAGCCGATGGAATAAGCGCAGGCCCTCCCATAAAAGAACCGAAAGTCATGAAGCAAAACGACTTTTTCCGCTACGGCGATACGGAGACGGAATATCTGAAAAGGCGGGACAAACGGCTGGCAGAGGTCATCGAGAAGGTCGGGAAAATCCAAAGAGCCGTCATTCCCGACTTGTTCGCCGCGCTCGTACATTCCATCGTCGGACAGCAGATATCCACCAGAGCGCACGAGACGATCTGGGCGAGAATGAAGCAAGGGCTGCAGGAAATTACGCCGCAAGCCATTGACCGCATGCCGGAAGAAGAGCTGCAACGGTTCGGCATCTCTTTCAGGAAAGCGGCTTATATCAAATCGGCAGCCAAGAAAATCGTCAGCGGAGAGTTCGACCTCCAAGCCCTCGAGACCTTACCGGACGAAGCGGTCTGCGCTAAACTGACGGAACTCGAGGGAGTCGGCGTGTGGACCGCCGAAATGCTGATGATATTCTCCATGCAGCGTCCCGACGTATTCAGCTTCCAAGATTTGGCGATCATTCGCGGACTGCGCATGACTTACCGTCATCGCAGCATAGACCGGGCAAAGTTCGACCGCTACCGGAAGCGATACTCTCCCTATGCCTCGGTCGCCAGCCTATACCTTTGGGCCGTGGCGAGCGGAGCCGTGAACGGGATGGAAGATCGCAAACCTCTAAAAGACAACCGACGGAAAAAGAAGAAAAATCGGGAGCCTGCCGGAAGGAAACCGTCCGACACGCCGGAAAGAACCTTCCATAAAGGCTATCCGGAACATAACGATCTAAAAACGAAAGCATGAACGCTATCCGGATCAAACGCTACCTCTCTCCGGTAGGGGAGTTGCTCGTCGGCTCCTTCGACGGCAAGCTGTGCATCTGCGACTGGGCGCGCGAGAAACGCAGAGACGTCAATGACAGGCGAATACAGCGTGCCCTGCGCGCCGTCTACGAAGACGGCGCTTCGGACACGATCGAGCGGGCGATCGCCCAGCTCGACGAATATTTCGCCCGGGAAAGAACCTCATTCGACATCCCCTTGATATTTACCGGGACGGATTTCCAGAACTCGGTGTGGCGGGAACTGCAGAATATCCCTTACGGCGAAACCGTTTCCTACGGCGAACTGGCGCGCAAGCTGGGGTGTCCCAAAGCCGTGCGCGCAGTAGCCGCCGCCAACGAGGCCAATCCGATCTCGATTTTCGTTCCGTGCCACCGGGTCATCGGAAGCGACCGTAAACTGGTCGGGTATGGCGGGGGACTGGAAGCCAAGAAGGGCCTGCTGACCTTGGAGCAGGCCTATGGCGGCTTATTCTGACGCGGTCGAAAAACCTCGCACCGAAACAAAAGGTTTTCCCGGCCTTGAAAGGGACTCGCGATCGGACAAGCCATATCCATTCAAGGAATACGAGCGGACTACGATCTTCCTAAAGCGAAGAACCGAACGATCCGCGCTCCATTATGAAAATCTTTTGCTATCTTCGTGAACCGGTCGGGAGCCCGTTGCATCCCGCCACGCCGGCCGCAGGAGCATGTCAGCCATACAGACCGCCCCTCGAAACCGGCATGATCCAGTATGTCAGATGAAACAGGAAACTCCATACGCACGATACGACTATGCGGTACAGCCCCGCGAGGTGGACCTGACCAAAAGAGCCACGGTCATCACGCTCGGCGACAGCATCCTGCACGCCGCCGGAGAAGACGCGGACCGGATCGGGTTCGGAATCCGCAGCCTGCAAAGCAAGGACTCGACCTGGGTTCTGTCGCGCATGGCCGTCGAGATCGACCGGCTGCCGGCCGAATACGAGCGGTACACGGTCGGAACATGGGTCGGCGAGATCGGTCGCCTGATGACTACCCGCAACTTCATCGTCACGGATGCCGGTGGGCAGCGGATCGCGGCGGCTTCCACCCTTTGGGCGATGATCGACATGAAGACCCGCCAGCCGCTGGACCTGAGGGATAACGTCGACTACTCCCAAGCGCTGCTCGCTATCCCGTGCCCGATCGACAAGCCGGCCAGAATAGGCCGCATCGAAGGCGTGCCGTGCGACAGCCGGCGCGTCCGGTACAGCGACATCGACTTCAATCAGCATACCAACAGCATGAAATACATCCAATGGATGCTCGATGCGCTACCGCTCGAAAAACTGACCGGCTGCCGGATGAAGCGGCTCGACGTCAACTTCGTACACGAGACTCGCTACGGACAGCAACTGGCCGTATGCTGCGAGCACGGAACCGACAGGGACCGTTTCGAAATCAGGCTCGAGGACGGGACTACCGCCTGCAAGGCCGCCATACGATGGGAAACCTCCGACGAACACTCAAACCAAACAGAATAATGAGAAACTCGATTCTTGCGGTCGCCGCCGCCGCGACCCTGTTCTCCTGCGGACCGAAACCCGCTACCGTCTCGCTTTTCAACGGCAAGGACCTGAACGGATGGACCGCCGTGCTCGAAGACTCTACGCTCCGTCCCTCGACGGAATTCACCGTCGAGGACGGAGCGATCTCGCTCTCGGGAAAATTCGGCTATATCCGGACCGAAGTACCGTACGCCGACTACCGGCTCAATGCCGAATGGCGCTGGCCCGACTCGGCGACCAACAGCGGCATCTTTCTGCACATCCAGCGCGACGGCATCTGGCCGAACTGCTACGAATGCCAGCTATGGAACGGCAAGGCCGGAGACCTGATCCACTCCTCAGGCACGCAAAGCGCCGAGTTGCGGGCCGACTCGACGCTGGTCATACTCCCGAAGCTCGAGCCCTCGACGGAGAAGCCGGTCGGAGAGTGGAACACGGCCGAGATCGTCTGCTCGGACAGCACGATCACCGTGCATGTCAACGGCCGGCTCCAGAACCGGATCACCGGGTTGTCGAACCGTCAGGGATTCATCGGCCTGCAAAGCGAAGGAGGCCCCGTCCAGTTCCGCAACATCACCCTCACTCCGCTCGATTGAGAGGCTTCCGCACCCTGCCGCCCGGGGTTGGAATAACGCCCGGGAAATAGTACTTTTGCCGCGGATATCAAATTACGACGACAAAAAGATGATTACGGTTTCAAACTTGGAAGTTCAATACGGCAAGCGGGTCCTGTTCAAGGATGTCAATCTGAAGTTCACTCCGGGCAACTGCTATGGCGTGATCGGAGCCAACGGCGCAGGGAAGTCGACCTTCCTCAAGGTGCTCAGCGGCGAAGTGACGCCCACGCGCGGATCGGTCGCCTTCGGGCCTCACGAAAGACTCTCGGTACTCAAGCAGGACCACTTCGAGTACGACGAGTGCACGGTGCTCGACACGGTGCTCATGGGCCATCAGCCGCTCTGGTCGCTGATGCAGGAGAAGAACGCCCTGTACGCCAAGGCCGACTTCTCGGAGGAGGACGGAATCCGAGCCGGCGAGCTGGAGGAGAAGTTCGCCGAAATGGACGGATGGAACGCCGAGAGCGACGCGGCGGAGCTGCTGAGCGGACTGGGCATCCGGGAGGCCCTGCACTACGAGAAAATGGGCAGTCTGAACGCCAAGGAGAAAGTCCGCGTGCTGCTCGCCCAAGCCCTTTTCGGCAAGCCCGACAATCTGCTGCTCGACGAGCCGACGAACGATTTGGACGTGAATACGATCATGTGGCTCGAGAACTACCTGTCGAACTACGAGAATACCGTGCTGGTCGTCTCGCACGACCGTCACTTTCTGGATTCGGTCAGCACGCACATCATCGACATCGACTACAGCGACATCAACCTGTTCTCGGGCAATTACAGTTTCTGGTACGAGTCGAGCCAACTGGCGGCGCGACAGCAGGCGAATCAGAACAAGAAAGCCGAGGAGAAGAAAAAAGAGCTGCTCGAGTTCATCCAGCGCTTCAGCGCGAACGTGGCCAAGTCGAAGCAGACGACCAGCCGCAAGAAGATGCTCGAAAAGCTCAACATCGAAGAAATCAAGCCCTCGATGCGCAAGTACCCGGGCATCATTTTCCAGCCCTCTCGCGAGGCGGGAACGAAGATACTGGCCGTCGACTCGCTGAGCAAGACGGTGAACGGCGAGACGCTGTTCAGCAATATCTCCTTTGCCGTCGAGAAAGGCGACAAGGTGGCTTTCCTGTCCCGCGAGCCGCGGGCCGTCACGGCGCTCATGGAAATCATCGCGGGGAACGACAAGCCCGACACGGGCATGGTCGAGTGGGGCGTCACGATCACGCCCGCCTACCTGCCGCTGAACAACGCGCCGTTCTTCAACAACCAGCTCAGCATCCTCGACTGGATAGCCCAGTTCTCGGATGACACGAGCGAGCTCTATCTGCGCGGCTATCTGGGCAAGATGCTTTTCAGCGGCGACGAAATCCACAAGCGGGTGAACGTGCTTTCCGGAGGCGAGAAGATGCGCTGCATGATCGCGCGTATGATGATCCAGCAAGCCAACACGCTGATACTGGACTCGCCGACGAACCACCTCGATCTGGAATCGATCCAGGCATTCAACAACGCGCTCGTCTCGTTCAAGGGAATCGTCCTGATGACCTCGCACGACCACGAGTTCATCAACACGGTAGCCAACCGCATCATCGAAATCACGCCCAACGGAATGATCGACAAATACATGGAGTACGACGACTATCTGTTCGACGAGCGGGTTCAGGAAAACCTGAGCAAACTATACTCAAAAAAATCATAACTCTCTAATCAAATTATCTATTATGAAATTATTCAAGGCGCTTCTTATTTTCTGGCTGTCCGCAACGGCTGCGGCGGCCTCGGCCCAGAGAGCCGAAGACTCTTTGGCCATTACGGACGGCCCGTGGAAGGTGCTGATCGACGAAAACGGCATCCTGTGCAAAAAGCTTCAGACGCACGTTTTCGACACGCTGCAGCGGATTTCCGTTGTGGAAGTCGATCCGAGCCTTTATTATCCGCTTCTGGTACAGGACACCCTGATCGAGAAAACCTCTCAGATGGGCGTCAAGAACAACGGGGTCGCCGCAATCAACGGCGGATACTTCAAAACGAAAACTACCCGGGCCGAAGCCGCAGACCTGATTAAGATCAACGGGAAATATCCCCGCCAGAGCCATACGGCCGGCGGCACGGGCGCCTTGGGCATCGACTCGCTGGGCCTGCTTCATTTCGCTTACGTACCGTCGATCGATCCGGAATGGTTCGACCGCTTTCCCAGCGTTCTGGTCGCCGGCCCCATGCTGATCGAAAACGGACGAACGATCGTCGGAAACTCGTCGCGCGACAGGCATCCCCGCTCCTGCATCGGCGTTAAGAAAGACGGCACGGTCGTTTTGCTGACCGTCGACGGACGCAAGGAGAAAGCCGCCGGAATGAGCTTCGGAGAACTGGCGTACGTCGCACGCCTGCTCGGCCTCGAACAGGCCGTCAATCTGGACGGAGGCGGATCATCGACGCTATGGACTAAGTCGAGGAACCTCGTCAACGTACCGTCGGACAAGGTGCTCATATTCCGCAGCGAACGGCCCGTCGCCAACGGAATCGTCATCCGGCGCAGATAGCCGGCAAGCGATCGCTATTTCGGGTCATTCTTAAGAAAAGAAAAGCCGGGGCGTATTGCCCCGGCTTTTTATTGCGACTTCCGCATCCCGGTCTACCCGGCCAGCCAGCCGAAAAGCAGCAGAGCCATGACAAGCGTCACGACGATATTGAAGCTCTGGGCTATCAGGAAAGTCGAAATGCTCCGACGGTTCTCGCGGCCCAGCAAAATCTTGAAATCGGTCTCCAGCCCGATGCAGACGAAAGCGACGGAGAACAGCGCCTCGCGCACGCCCTTGGCCAAAGCGCCCAGCTCTTTGGCGCGCGCCGGCTCCAGACAGAAACTGAACAGAAGCGAGGTCAGTACAAATCCGATCACGAATTTCGGGAAACGGTCCCACAGCACGCGCGCGGTAGGCCGCTCGGCCTGATTGGTCCCCCTGAGCGACCAGT
>CABUJP010000081.1:0-11509 GCA_902491835.1 uncultured Alistipes sp.
TATTACAGCTATGCGACCAACAAGTGCACGACACTCAATTTCAAAATGGACCAGCTGAGCAATTTCGGCCTCCGGGTGGGTCTGTCATTCTGACACTTACCGCATATTCTTCACGAAAAATTCCCGGAGAGAGAGTCTCCGGGAATTTTTTTGTTCCGCTCGTTTCCGTCCGCCTTCCTGCCGGAAAGGCTATCCTCCGATGCAGTGGTATTCGATCCGCGTGTCGGCGAATTCTTTCTTGTCGTAAATGTTGCGTCCG
Source organism: uncultured Alistipes sp. (assembly GCA_902491835.1). Taxonomy (GTDB): domain Bacteria; phylum Bacteroidota; class Bacteroidia; order Bacteroidales; family Rikenellaceae; genus Alistipes_A. Next base: position 260 of record CABUJP010000081.1, read on the forward strand.
TCGAAAAGCACCGGGGTACGCATGACGCGCTCGACGACCTGCCATGCCGGAAGCCGGAATTCCTTCCATTCGGTCACCAGAATCAGCGCGTCGGCGTCTACGGCGGCTTCGTACATCTCCTTGGCGTAGCGGATGCGGTCGCCGATGCGCGCCCGGCATGTCTCCATAGCCACCGGATCGTAAGCGGTTACGGTTCCTCCCGCCGAGAGGATCCGGTCGATCAGCACGAGCGACGTGGCCTCCCGCATGTCGTCCGTTTCGGGCTTGAAAGCCAACCCCCACAGGGCGATCTTCCGCCCCGTCAGATCGCTGCCGAAACGCTTGGCCAGCTTGTCGAAAAGCACCCGTTTCTGCCGCTCGTTGACTCGCTCGACCGCCGAGAGGACCTCCATCGGATAGCCGTGCTTCTCGGCCGTTCGGATCAGCGCCCTGACATCTTTCGGGAAGCAGGAGCCGCCGTAGCCGCAGCCCGGGTAAAGAAACTTGCTTCCGATGCGCGCATCGCTGCCGATTCCCTTGCGGACCATGTTCACGTCCGCTCCGACGATCTCGCACAGGTTGGCGATGTCGTTCATGAAGCTGATGCGGGTGGCGAGCATGCTGTTCGCGGCGTATTTGGTCATCTCGGCCGAGGTGACGTCCATGAAGATTACCCGGAAGTTGTTCAGCAGGAAGGGGCGGTACAGCCGGCTCATCAGCTCTTTCGCCCGCTCGCTCTCGACTCCGACCACCACCCGGTCGGGGCTCATGAAATCCTTGATGGCGCTGCCTTCTTTCAGAAACTCGGGATTGGAAGCCACGTCGAACTCGACCTCGGCTCCCCGGCGGGCGAGCTCCTGCCGCACGACCTGCTGAATCCGGCGCGACGTGCCGACCGGGACGGTGCTCTTGGTGACCAGCAGCGCATACTCTTTGACTGCCGATCCGAACGTCCGCGCCACCTCGAGCACGTAGCGCAGGTCGGCGTCGCCGTTCTCGTCCGGAGGGGTTCCTACGGCGATGAATACGATCTCGACGCCGTCCATGCAGGAGGCCAGATCGGTCTCGAAGCTCAGCCGTCCCGACTGCATGTTCTTCTGCACGATCGCGTCGAGCCCGGGCTCGTAAATCGGAATCCGCCCGTTCTTGAGCTGTTCGATTTTCGGGGCGTCCGTGTCGATGCAGACTACTTCGGCACCCATTTCTGAGAAACAGGCGCCCGAGACGAGTCCGACATACCCGCTTCCTACCACTGCTATTCTCATTTCCTGAACGGTTTTTGATGTACGCGTTCGCGGCCGGGTTTTCCCGGAGGCGTCCGTCGGCCGCGAACGGTGAACAAATATAGTCAAATGTTCCGAATCGGCCGCGCCCGCGTGCCGGGGCGTTTCCCGGGTTCGGGCGGCACGGCGCTGCGGAGGGAGGAAAGCACGAAATTTATCGCCCGGCACAGGGCGGTATTGTGAAACTATTTTCGTATTTTTGCAAAGCGCATTACAGACCGGTCAATGGAATTGAAAATTTTCGTCATCCTGACTTTCGTCGTTTCGGCTTTGTCCGGATGGCTGACCATACCCAAGATTATCCTGATCTCGAAAAAGAAAAAGCTTTTCGACGAGCTTTCCGCGCGCAAGTCCCACCATGGAAACGTACCCCGTCTGGGAGGGGTCTCGTTCTTCCCGTCGTTCCTTTTTTCGGTGGCTTTGCTGCTGGGCATGCGCTATTATCAGGGGTTGGCCGTAGCCGCGTCGCCTGTCGAGGCGGCGGCGTTTCAGGAGTTGTTTTTCATCATAGCGGGCGGAACGCTGCTTTTCTTCGTCGGTTTGGCCGACGATCTGAGCGGTCTTTCCTACAAGCCGAAGTTCGTGGCGCAGATACTGGTCGGCGTGCTGCTGATTTACGGCGGTGTGGGAATCGAGAATCTGGGCGGACTGTTCGGCCTGTACCACATTCCGTCTTTCGTCGGGTGGGTGCTGACCGTGATGGTGGTCGTCCTGCTGGTCAACGCCTATAACCTGATCGACGGCATCGACGGGCTCTGCTCGGGGCTGGCCCTGCTGGCGCTGGGGGCTTTCGGCGGCTGGTTCTGCTGGAATCATCTGTATGTGTACGGGATGATGGCGATGGGTATCGCGGGCGTGGTGAGCGTCTTTTTCTTCTACAACGTGCTGGGACGCCGGATGAAGATCTTCATGGGGGATACCGGCTCGCTGACGCTCGGCTTTCTGATCGCCTTTTTCGGCCTGAAATTCTACAATCTGAACATCAATACCGACATGTTCGGCATGGAGGCGACGCCGGCCGTCTTTCTGGGTATCGTCTTCATTCCGGCTTTCGATACCCTCCGCGTGTTCTGCGTCCGGATCGCGTCCGGCCTTTCGCCGTTCTATCCCGACAAGAGACACATCCATCACAAGATGCTCCGCCTCGGTCTCACCCATTTCCAGAGCGCCATGCTGATCATCGTGATGCAGACCTGCTTCATCCTGATGAACGTGCTGATGAAGGATGTCAATATCAACTTGCTTTTCGGGATCGACCTGCTGCTGGGGGCGCTGTTGGTTTGGCGACTCGACCGGATGGGCGACCGGCGCGAGCGCGAAGGAAGGACATAGCGGTTCGCCGCTCGCCCCTTAAATTTCAGGAAAATTGAGAAATATGCTTATGAATCGGATAGTCAAATTCATTCGATATGTCGCTTTCGCGGCGGCGCTGTGCGCGGGCAGCTTGTCGGCGCAGCAGGTTACGCCTGCCATGATCCAGCGAGCCAAGGCCATGGGAGCCACGCAGGAGCAGATCGATGCCGCGCTGGCCGAGCGGAACGAACTAAGCGACCGGAACGGCCGGTCCTCGGCGACGCAGACGCAGGGGCAGGGCGGCGAGGTGGTCCGATCGGACCCGGACCGGCAGACGAAGGATACGAGGCAAGGCGGCGATCCTGACGGCCGTCCCTATGGCGGAATGGAGCGTGGCGGTTATGCTGCGGGTCGTCCCGGCTTTTCGGAGCAAGGGAGATACGAGATGCGCTCGGACACCGATTCGGTGACGCGCTTCGGAATCATGTCCGTCGACCCGCGCACGTCGGTATTCGGCCGGGAGATTTTCTCCGCCCGGAACCTGACATTCGCCCCGAGCTATAATATTCCGACGCCGCCCAACTATGTGCTGGGCGCCGGCGACGAAGTGGTCGTCGAAGTGTGGGGTGACGCCGAGTCGACGATGAAGCACCGGATTTCGCCCGAGGGCAGCATTAGCATTTCCGGCGTCGGTCCGGTTTCCGTGGCCGGTCTGACGATCGAGCAGGCTCAGCAGCGCATCCAGTCGAAAGTCGACCGGATCATGAGCGGACAGGTCCGGGTTTCGCTGGGCGAGATACGGAGCATCAAGGTGAATATTTCGGGCGAGGTCGCCGTGCCGGGGACCTATACGCTGCCGTCGCTGGCTACGGTGTTCAATGCGATCTATTCGGCCGGAGGAGTCAACGACATCGGATCGCTGCGTCGCATTCAGGTTTATCGCAACAGCCGGAAGGTCGCCGATCTGGACGTGTACGACTACCTGATCGACGGAAAGTACGAAACCAATATCCTGCTCGAGGACAACGACATGATTATCGTTCCTCCGTACGACAGCTACGTCGCCATAGGGGGAAAGGTGAAGCGCGAGCGTATCTATGAGCTGAAGAAGGGTGAGACGCTGGGCAAGCTGATCGAGTATGCCGGAGGGTTTACCGGGGACGCCTATGCCGAGCGGCTGACGGTCTACCGCAAGAGCGGCCGCCAACGCAGTCTGGTCACGGTGGAGAAGGCCGATCTGGACGCTTTCCCGATGATGGACGGCGACTCGCTTCATGTGGACGTCGTGTTGCCGACCTATTCCAATATGCTGACCATCCGGGGGGCCGTATGGCGTCCGGGGGACTATGAGCTCGGGCCGGACGTTCGGACGCTCTCGCAGCTGATCGCCAAGGCCGAGGGATTGCGCGGAAGCGAGTTCGCCTCGCGGGGACAGATTTCGCGGTTCGACAGCACGACCAGTATCTATACCGTTATTCCGTTCGTCGTGAGCGACGTGGCATCGGGTCGGACCGACGTGGAGCTGCGTAACCGCGACGAAGTATACATTCCGAACGTTTTCGACCTGAGAGAGGACTACTCCGTGACGGTCCGGGGCGAGGTGAACGCGCCTCAGACGCTCGATTACCGCGACGGCATGACTGTCGAGGACGTGATCGTGCTGTGCGGCGGGCTGCGCGAGTCGGCTTCCCGGGCGAGAGTCGAGGTGGCGCGGCGGATCAAGGACCCGACTTCCACGTCCTATTCGCCCCGGCAGGCCGAAACTTTCCTGTTCGACATTTCGGAGGATCTGGCGATCGCTCCGGCCGACAAGAGGTTCGTGCTTCAGCCGTTCGACGAGGTGTATGTCCGGCGCTCGCCCGGCTATTCCGAGCAGAAGAACGCGGAGGCCGACGGGGAAGTGCTTTTCCCCGGACAATACGTGCTGGCCCATGCGTCGCAGCGGTTGTCCGATCTGGTACGTCAGGCCGGCGGATTCACCGAGGAGGCTTATGTGCGCGGAGCCAGCGTGCAGCGCAAGCTCACGCCCGACGAGATGGCGAAAGTGAAGGCTACGCTCGAAATCGCGCAGACGAACAAAGGGCGCGATTCGGTCGCGGAGCAAACCATTGAGATTCCCGAATATTATTCGATCGGAGTCGACGTGGAGCAGGCCGTGGAGAAGCCCGGAAGCAGCGAGGACATCGTCCTGCAGGAAGGCGACCGTCTGTTCGTGCCGAAATATAACGGGACCGTGCGCATATCGGGCGCCGTGCTGTATCAGAACTCGGTCGCGTACGAGGGGAAGAAGCTGAAAAACTATGTGGCTCAGGCCGGCGGTTTCAAGCAGAGGGCCCGTCGTCGTCCGTTCATCGTGTACATGAACGGGAAAGTGGCCTCGACGCGCGGAGGGTTCCTTTGGAAACGGTATCCTGCGGTGGAGCCCGGGTGCCAGATCGTCGTTCCGATGAAGCAAGAGCCTAAAGGCAACGGACTGGCGAACACGATAGGCATGATGTCTTCGACCGCTTCGCTGGCCGCCATGGTCGCTTCGATCATTAATCTGAGCAAGTAGGATACGACGCGGTGATGCAATGCTTGTCGGGCCGCAAGGGAACACCTTGCGGCCCGGTCTTTTACCGGCGGTCGGTTCCCGCAGGGAGGATCGCTCTTTGCTGTCCGGACCGAGGCCGTTCTCTTAGCTCTGGATAGCGACCGATACCGGATGCAAGCGAGCCATGCCGGATTCCACGCGGCGCACGGGGCGATGTCTTGTGCCGGTGATTCGTCGCTGCCGAGAGGGAGAATCCGGCGAAATAGTCGATGAAGCGCCTGAATGCAAGGAGGTTCGGAGTATCCTGCCTATGGGTCCGATGCTTGTTCCTGCCGAGGACGGTGTAAAGTCCGACCTCGTCGTGAAAGTAGGGTCTGATCGGTTGTCTTTGGACGCTCAGCTCCTCGTTTGCATGTCCGCATCGATTCATAATATGCTGCCCCAGTGTGCTGTATGTCATGGTACATTATAGCGTACGATCGGGGTAATGTTTTCTGTTCGGACTTCTCTCTCCCCCCTTCCTCCCCTTGGTCTCGGGCTTGCGGCAACTCTGTCATAGGTTATAAAAAAGCGGCGACTCCCGATCGAGAGTCGCCGCAGATAAAATCGGGGACGGTACTACTTGCGGATAGCCGCCACGCCCGGGAGCTCGATGCCTTCCATGTACTCGAGCAGCGCGCCGCCGCCCGTCGAGACGTAGCTGACCTCGCCGGCCAGGCCGAATTTGTTGATAGCCGCCACCGAGTCGCCGCCGCCGATCAGCGAGAAGGCGCCTTTCTTCGTGGCTTCGACGATCGCCTCGGCCAGCGCGCGCGAGCCTTTGGCGAAATTGTCCATCTCGAATACGCCGACCGGGCCGTTCCACAGGATGGTCTTCGATTCGGCGATCACTTTCGAGAACTCCTCGACCGCTTTCGGGCCGATGTCGAGGCCCTCCCAGCCGTCGGGAATATCGTTCGACGGGCAGATCTTCGTTTCGGTGTCGTTCTTGAACTCCTTGCCGCAAACAGCGTCCTCGGCCAGATAGATCTTCACGTTCAGCTCTTCGGCCTTCTTCAGGATATCGAGGGCCGTCTGGAACTGGTCGGGCTCGCAGATGCTCGTACCGACCTTGCCGCCCTGAGCGGCCTTGAACGTATAGGTCATGCCGCCGCCCAGAATCAGGTTGTCCACGCGCTTCATCAGGTTCTCGATCACGCTGATCTTCGTCGAAACCTTCGAGCCGCCCAGAATGGCCGTGAACGGACGGGCCGGGTTGTCGAGCACCTTGTCGATCGCCTTCAGCTCGCCTTCCATCACGTAGCCGAACATCTTGTCGTTGGGAAAGTACTCGGCGATCAGCGCCGTCGACGCATGCGCACGGTGAGCCGTGCCGAACGCGTCGTTGATATAGCAGTCGGCATACGAGGCCAGTCTCTTGACGAATTCCTTCTGGCTGGCCTTCACTGCCTTCTTCGCGGCGGCTTTCTCCTCGTCGCTGGCGTCGTCGGCCAGTCCGCGGGGCTTGCCCTCTTCCTCGGCGTAGAAGCGCAGGTTCTCGAGCAGCAGCACCTGTCCGGGCTTCAGCGCAGCGGCCTTTTTCGCGGCCTCGTCGCCCATGCAGTCGTCGGCGAAGTCGACTTTCACGCCCAGACGGGCCTCGATGCCGGGAATGATGTTCCTCAGCGAGAACTTGGCCTCGGGGCCCTTTTTCGGACGTCCCAGATGCGACATCAGAACGACGGAGCCGCCCTTTTCGAGCACTTTCTTGATCGTCGGGATGGCGGCGCGGATGCGCGTGTCATCGGTAATTTCCAGCTTCTCGTTCAGGGGCACGTTGAAGTCGACGCGGATAATCGCGCGCTTGCCCTTGAAATCATACGTGTCGATTGATTGCATAATCGGTCTGTATTTACGGGTTAAACTTTTTAAATATCTTTAAGAACTCTCCAAAGTTACACAATCTATTCATATTTTTCGCATTCCGCTATAAGATTTTGCCGGAAAAATGTAACTTTGCTTATAATTTAACTTCTTGGAGGCATGTACGGGAAAATGAAACAGCATCTGCGCGCCGAACTCGACTCGCTCGGCGAGGCCGGGCTGTACAAGCGCGAGCGGGTGATCGTCTCGCCCCAGCGCGCGGCGATCGGGGTGGCCGGAGGAAAAGAGGTAATCAATTTCTGCGCCAACAACTACCTGGGCCTTTCGGACCATCCCCGCCTGATCGAGGCGGCCAAGAGGGCCATGGACAGCAGGGGCTACGGTATGTCGTCGGTGCGTTTTATCTGCGGCACGCAGGACATCCATAAGGAGCTGGAGAGCGCGATCGCCGACTATTTCGGCACGGAGGACACGATTCTCTATGCCGCGTGCTTCGATGCGAACGGCGGCGTGTTCGAGCCGTTGCTCGACGAGCGGGACGCGATCATCTCCGATGCGCTGAACCATGCGTCGATCATCGACGGGGTGCGGCTGTGCAAGGCCGTGCGCTACCGCTATGCGAACGCCGACATGGACGAGCTGGAGCGTTGCCTGAAGCTGGCTCAGGCCCAGCGGTTCCGGGTAATCGTTACCGACGGAGTCTTCTCGATGGATGGCAATGTCGCTCCGATGGACCGCATCTGCGCGCTGGCCGAGCGCTACGACGCGCTGGTCATGGTCGACGAGTGCCACTCGGCGGGCGTCGTAGGGCCTACGGGCCGGGGCGTGACCGAGCTTTTCGGTCTCCGGGGCCGGGTCGATATCATTACCGGCACACTCGGCAAAGCGTTCGGAGGAGCGATCGGCGGATTCACGACCGGCCGCCGGGAGATCGTCGAGATGCTGCGCCAGCGTTCGCGGCCGTACCTTTTCTCGAACTCGTTGCCGCCGGCTGTCGTCGGGGCGGGGATCGAGGTGTTCCGGATGCTCTCCGAGAGCGACGCGCTGCACGATCGCTTGACGGCCAACGTCGAGCGCTTCCGAGGACGGATGCTCGCGGCCGGGTTCGACATCAAGCCGACGCAGTCGGCGATCTGCGCCGTGATGCTCTACGACGCGAAGCTGTCGCAGGACTTTGCGGCACGCCTGTTGGACGAGGGCATTTACGTGACGGGCTTTTACTACCCGGTCGTTCCGAAGGATCAGGCGCGGATTCGCGTGCAGGTGTCGGCCGGGCATACCGAGCGGGAGCTGGATCGCTGCGTCGAGGCTTTCGTGAAGGTAGGGCGCGAGCTGGGCGTGCTGCGTTAGCTCCGCGGAGCCGGACGAAAGTCCCGGCTCCGGCGATTGGTCAGGGGGTATACTAAACTTAACGAACGGAATATTTATGGCAAAGATTTCATTGGATGCAATCGATCGCAAGATACTGGGGTATCTGATCAAGAACGCGCGGATGCCGTTTCTGGAAATCGCGCGCGAGTGCGGTATCTCGGGCGCGGCGATCCACCAGCGCGTCAAGAAGCTCGAGGATGCCGGCGTGATCCGGGGTTCGAGACTCGAGGTCAATCCGAAAGCGCTCGGCTACGATGTCTGCGCCATTATCGGCATCCGGGTTTCGGACCCGACCAAGAACATGCTGACGGTCGAGAGGCTGCGTCAGGTGCCCGAAATCACCGAGTGCCACTTCATTACCGGCAAGTACAACATTCTGGTCAAGCTCTACTGCACGGACAACGAGCACCTGATGCACACGATATTCGACCATATCCTGCAACTGCCCGAGGTGTCGCAGACCGAGACGTTCATCTCGCTCAGCGAGTCGTTCGGGCGTCAGGTCGAGATACCTAACTTGGGAGACGAGTAGATCATGGCCGTTATCCGTCTGACAAAGGAATTTTCGTTCGAGATGGCGCACACGCTCGACGGTTACGACGGTCCGTGCCGCGAGATACACGGTCACTCGTACCGCCTGTTCGTGACTGTCAAAGGTCGTCCGAAAGACGATCCGTCGGATCCGAAGTGCGGCATGGTGATCGATTTCGGCGACCTGAAGCGGATCGTCGCGGAGCAGATCGTCGGACGCTACGATCACGCGCTGGTTATGCGGCGTACCGAGTCGAACGCCGGGCTCGTCGAGGCTCTCCGCTCTCGCTACTCGAAACTGGAGGTGACCGACTACCAGCCTACCTGCGAGAATATGGTGGCCGACTTCGCTGCCCGGATCGCGGCGCGTCTGCCCGAGGGCGTGACGCTGCACGGCGTCCGGCTGCACGAGACGGCCACGTCGTTCGCCGAATGGTTCGCGGACGATAATTCGTAAGAAACGGAGGAGAGGCTCCCCGTGCCTGTTCTTCGACAAGAGCCGGGCCGGTTTTGGGTGTGGTTTTGGGGAAAGAGGGCCGGGCTATGGCGGAGACGCTCGCGCGGCGGTCGTGTGCAGACCGTCGCGTGGTACGAGAGTTCGGAACGGGTCGGAAAGAGAACGTCCTCCCGGCGGGAAAGGGCTCCGCGAAAGCGGGCGATTCCGAGCGGCACTCACCGAACAGCAATCGAGCGGCGAGCACGCTTTCGCCGCGTTCATACCGGAAAGGTTTATGGAGAAGGTTTTTCTGGTCGATGCCTACGCATTGATTTTTCGTTTTTACTATGCTTTTATCGGACGGCCGATGCGCAATGCGGCCGGCGTGAATACGTCGGCCGTGTTCGGATTCGTCAAGTTCCTCAAGGACCTGATCCTGCGCGAGCGGCCGCATTACCTCGGCGTGGCGTTCGATCCGCCGGGAGGCAATTTCCGTCACGAGCTCTACGCCGACTACAAGGCCAACCGCAGCGAGACGCCCGAGGACATCGTCGCGTCGGTCCCGTATATCAAGCAGGTGCTCGAGGCGATGCGTATCCCGGTGCTCGAGATTCCCGGCTTCGAGGCCGACGACGTGATCGGCACGCTGTCGCAGAAAGCCGCCGCCGCAGGCTACGAGGTGTTCATGGTAACGCCCGACAAGGATTACGGGCAACTGATCCGGCCCGCGGTCCGGATTTACAAACAGCGCAAGGGCGGGGCCGACGGTATCGAGATCATTGGCTGCGAGCAGATACGCGAGCATTACGGCATCGACGATCCGTGTCGCGTGATCGACGTGCTCGCGCTGTGGGGCGACGCATCGGACAATATTCCGGGCGTGCAGGGCATCGGCGAGAAGAGCGCGATCAAGCTCGTCTGCCAGTTCGGCACCGTCGAGAACCTGCTGGCCCATACGGAGCTTCTCTCGGGCAAGCAGCGGGCCAACATCGAGGCCGCCCGCGACCAGATCATGCTGGCCAAACGGCTGGCTACGATCCGGCTCGACGTGCCCGTCGAGTTCGAGCCTGAGAGGCTGAGGCTGGAGGCTCCCGATACGGAGCGGCTGGCCGGGGTGTACCGCGAGCTGGGCTTCCGCTCTTTCCTCGCCGAGCTGCGGCCGGGCGCCGCGGATGCCGCAGGGAAGTCCGAGCCGGCTTCCCCGCAGCAAAGCAAGCCGAAGACTGCCGTTCCGGCCCGCGACCTGTTCTCGGCGCTGGAGACTCCGGCCGCGCCGGCGGAGGGATCGCTTTTCGATGCGCCGGCCTATCAGACGATCGACAGCGTGCCGCATGTCTACCATACGGTTACGGACGAGAAGGCCCTGCGCGAACTGGCTGGCAGGCTGGAGGCCTCGTCCGAGTTCTGCTTCGACACGGAGACGACCGGATTCGACGTGTTCGGCGACCGGCTCGTGGGCCTGTCGTTCGCCGTGGAGCCGTTCGAGGCGTGGTACGTCCCGTGCGATCCGGCAAGCCTCGAGCAAGTATTGTCGATCTTGCGCCCCGTGTTCGAGAACGAGCGGATCGCCAAGATCGGCCAGAACGTCAAGTTCGACCTGATGATGCTCCGCAGCGCCGGAATCGACGTGCGGGGCACGCTCTACGATACGATGATCGTCCACTATCTGCTCGATCCCGAGTCGCGTCACGGTATGGATCATCTGGCGCGCGTCTGCCTGAACTATTCGCCTGTGCCGATCGAGGAGCTGATCGGCAAGGGGGTGCGCCAGATCACGATGGACCGCGTTCCGGTCGAGCGTTGTGCCCGGTACGCGGCCGAGGACGCCGACGTGACGCTGCGGCTGAAGCGGCACTTGTGGCCGAAGCTCGAGGAGGTGGGGCTGTCGGAGCTTTATCTCCGCATCGAGGAGCCGCTGATTCGTGTGCTGGCCGACATCGAGATGACCGGCGTGAAGATCG
>CABUJP010000082.1:0-11385 GCA_902491835.1 uncultured Alistipes sp.
TCGACCCGGTATCAGGGCTACAAGCCGGGATCGACCGAGTCGCTGATCATGTTCTCGCTGATGCAGTACGCGTACCAAACCCAAAGCTGCCTGCTGGCCGACATGGTGCAGAAGCAATTCGTCAGTAACACGCAAATGCAGGACCGGGGCGTCCGCCAAGCGGGCTTTCTGGTGCTGTGGCGCGCCGCGATGCCGAGCATCCTGTGCGAGTTCGGATTTATCTCGAACCCAGCCGAGGAAAAGTTCATCGGATCGAAAAAGGGCCGGGAGACTTACGCGCGGAGCCTGTTCAACGCTTTCAGCCAGTACAAGGTCCGGAGCGAGGGCCGTGGCACACTGATTGTTCTTGACAGCGAACATGCGGGCGGATCCGGCGACGAGGACCGGGACGAAGCGGGCGGTGCGACGTCGCGGCAGGAGGAATCCGGACAGGCGGACAAGCGAGGAGCGTCCTCCGACGAGCCGGTCGTATACCGGGTACAGATCGCCAGCTCGTCGCGCAAGCTGCCCAGAAACTCGTCGTCTTTCGGCCCGTACCGGGGCGAGGCAAAAGAAATGATTATAAAAAACCTGTACAAATATTACGTCGGAGAGGCGGCTTCTTACAAAGAAGCCCTATCTTTACAGTCCGAAGTGCGCCGCCACGTCAAAGGGGCGTTTCTCGTTCCGTTCCGGGGAAACGAGCCGATCCCGATGGACGAGGCCCGGCGCTCGGAACGATAGGACGGACAACGGCTGAACGAACGCTTAACTCGCTAAACAGAACGGCATGAAACTGAAACTGAGCAGAGAATTCAAGATAGGATTCTTCGGAATACTGATGATCGCGGCGCTCTATTGGGGCGTCAATTTCCTCAAGGGGACCGACCTGTTCACGTCGAGCGTACACTATTATGCGGCCTACGATCAGGTGAATGGCCTGCAGCCGTCGGCCGCGGTGGTCATCAAAGGCTACAAGGTCGGCACGATCAGCGACATCAGCTACGATCCGCAGCGTTCGAACAACGTGGTCGTCGAATTCGCGATCAAGTCGAAGTTCAAGATTCCGAAAGACACGAAGGCCCGCATCTTCAGCGACGGCATCATGAGCGGCAAGTCGATCGAGCTGGAGCTTGGCCGCTCGGACGCATACCTGCACGAGGGCGACACGCTGTTCTCGGAAATCAACAAGGATTTTCTGGAAGTGGCCGGAAGCGAGTTCGAGTTCCTCAAGCAGCGGGCCAACGACGTAATCAGCGAGATGATCGTCACCCTTGGCAGCATCAACAAGCTGCTCTCGGACAACAGCGCGAACCTGAACGCCACGATCGGCAACGTGGCCGCCATCACGGGCGACCTGAGGTCCGTCGTCGCGGGCGAGAAGGGCTCGCTACGCGAGACGATCTCCAACGTCAACGACCTGTCGCGCGCGCTGCGGGACAAGACGGGACAGATCGACCGGATCTTCACGAACGTGGAGCGTTTCAGCGACTCGCTGAGCCAGTCGCACATCCCGACGCTCGTCGCCCAGATGAACGGCACGCTCGCGGAATTGAACCGCACGCTCGCGAAAGTCAACGACGGGGACGGGACGGTCGGCAAGTTCGTCAACGACCAAGCGCTGTACGACTCGCTCGTTCAGGCCTCGTCGAACCTGTCGGCGCTGCTTCTCGACCTGAAGCAGCATCCCGGCCGCTATGTCCACTTCTCGGTGTTCGGACGGCGCGACCGGAACTGACGGGACTTCCGACAGGGTCTCCCATTCACCTTTGGTTCATAAAAACGTGATTTACCCCGACAATTTCGAAAGCAAGATAGGCTTCGACCGCATCAAAAGCCAGATCAAGGCGCTCTGCGTCACGCAGGGCGCGGCCGACAAGCTCTCCGAAGCCGAGTTCAGCAACGACTACGACAGGGTCGTGAGCAGGCTCGAGCAAACCTACGAGATGCGGACCGCCCTGATGCTCGAAAGCGGATTCCCGGACGGCAGCTTCGTCGATACGGAGCCCTTCCTGAAAAAGGCCGCCGTCATAGGCGCATTTCTGGACGTAGAGGAAATCGTCGCGCTGCGCAAGGGACTCTCGACGGTCCACGCGCTCGTCACCTTTTTCGGCGGCCGGGAAGACGAAAAGTACCCCCGGCTCCGGGAACTGTGCCGGGATGTGAGCGGGTTTCCGGCAATCATCAACCACATCGACTCGATCGTCGACAAGTTCGGACGTATCCGGGACAACGCCTCGGCCGAGCTGTTCGCGGTCCGTCGCACGATCCGCGAGCGGGAGGGACAGGCATCCCGCCGGCTGCTGCAGATCATGGGTGCGGCGCAGGCTTCCGGCCTGGTCGACGCCGACGCCTCGGTCTCGGTCCGCGACGGACGGGCCGTGATTCCGGTCTCGGCCGCCAACAAGCGAAAGATCAAAGGGTTCGTCCACGACGAGTCGGCTACCGGCAAGACGGTTTACATCGAGCCGGTCGAGGTCGTCGAGATCAATAACGAGCTCAAGGAGCTGCAATACGAGGAGAGGCGCGAGATCGTACGCATTCTCACGCGGTTCACGGATGCGATCCGGCCCGACCTGCCGGACATTCGCCGTTCGGGCGACTTTCTGACGACGATGGACTTCATCCGCGCCAAGGCCCGCTTCGCGCTGGCTAACGACTGCACGATGCCGATCGTCGAGCGCGCGCCGCAAATCGGTCTGAAAAACGCCCGGCATACGCTGCTCGCGCAAACCCTGAGGCGGGAAGGCAAGCCGATCGTTCCGCTCGAGCTGACGCTGACGCCTCAGAAGCACATTCTGGTCATTTCGGGCCCGAACGCGGGAGGCAAGTCCGTTTGTCTGAAAACGGTCGGGCTGCTCCAGTACATGATGCAGAAAGGATTTCTGATCTCGGCTTCCGAGAACTCGGAAATGGGCCTGTTCGACGACCTGTTCATCGACATAGGAGACGAGCAGTCGATCGACAACGACCTGAGCACGTACAGCTCGCACCTGCTGAACATGAAGAACATCCTGCGCGGCGCGACCGGCCGCTCGCTGGTGCTGATCGACGAGTTCGGAACCGGAACCGAGCCGGTCATCGGAGGCGCGATCGCCGAGGCGGTACTGGAAAAGCTGGAGCAGAAGCGCTGCTTCGGAGTCATCACGACCCACTACTCGAACCTGAAATATTACGCCAGTAACGCCGAGGGCATCCTCAACGGCGCGATGACGTTCGACGTGCAGAACATCCGGCCGCTGTTCCGGCTCGAAACGGGCAAGCCGGGCAGCTCGTTCGCGATCGAGATCGCCCGGAAGATCGGGCTGCCCGAGGAGATCATCCGCAATGCGGCGGACAAGGCCGGCAGCGACCACGTCAATATCGAGCGGCAGCTGCGCGAGATCGCGCGCGACCGGCGCTATTGGGAGCAGAAGCGCGACAAAATACGACAGACCGAGAAGCGTGTGGACGAGCTGGCCGAAAAATACCGCTCGGAACTGGAAACGATTCAGGCCGAGCGGAACCGCCTGATCAAGGAAGCGAAGAACGAGGCCAAGCAGATCACCTCGGAGGCCAACAGGCAGATCGAGCAGACGATCCGCACGATCCGCGAGTCGCAGGCCGATAAGGAAAAAACCCTGCTCGTCCGCCGTAAAATGGACGATTTCCGCGAACGGCTCGAACAGCAGGAGGCCGACAGTTCGCTGATCGACCGCAAGATAGAACAGCTCCGCCGCCGCGAAGAGCGCCGCTCCGAACGCAAAAATGCGAAAACGGCCGGGAAACCGGCAGACCGATCGAAAGAACTCCAGAAGCCGCATGCGGTGGAGCCGGGTACCAAGGTACGGATCAAGGGGCAGGACGCCGTCGGGGAGGTGATCGGCCTGAGCGGTAAGCGCGCAACGGTCGGTTTCGGACAGATCCTGACGACGATCGACCTGAACCGATTGGAGCCCATATCGAACGCGGAATACAAAAAGGCGACCCGCGAGCTGCGCCCCGCGGCTCCGCCGACGAATTTCAGTACGGCCGAGCGGAGGCTCCAGTTTCACGAACAGATCGACGTGCGCGGCATGCGCGTAGCCGAGGCGGTCGAAACGGTGCAGGACTTCGTCGACGAGGCGATCATGCTCGGGTTCTCCGAAATCCGCATCCTGCACGGCAAGGGAACCGGCGCGCTGAAGGAGGAGATACGCAGCTACCTGCGGACCGTACCGCTCGTCCGCAGCGCGAAAGACGAGCACGAGGAAATGGGCGGAGCGGGCATCACGGTCGTCAAGCTGGACATTTGAGGCTCCTGCGCCGCCACGAAACCGACCCGTCGCGCTTCGGCCCGTCAAATGACCGGAAGAACCGTCGTCCGGAAACAGGGAACAAAAACAGCCATGCGAACATACCGACCGACAAAGGCGCCGGCCGGATTGCAAGAACCCGTCTCTCCTGCACGGAATTCGCCCGTACAATCATGCGCGCTCTCCCCGATCGAACCGGCAGAGCCGAAACCCGGATTCCTTCCGGCGCACCGGCACTTCATTCGGTCCGTTTTCCCTTTCGCGCTTCCGACCGGCCCCCGCTCGAAACGCCCGGCCGACACAAATAGCAGCCACTTTCCGGATGTTCGGCAGAATCGGCCCCCAAACGACCGACCGGGCTACGGCAACGGGCCGGCCTCTCATTCGTAAATCTCGGGAACGTCGAGCAGCGTCCGAAGATACATCAAGCGCGATCCCCGAACGTTCGGATGATGATAATAAACATGGCCGCCCCCATAGTCCTCGCGCCACATCGTCGACGTATCGACCTGCAAACCGTCGCGATCCACCGACGTGGCCAGATCGAAGCGGCAGCCCCGGATCGCGTAACGGCGGCGCACCCGCTCGATCAATTCGTTCGTTTCGACCTGCGTGCCATGCTCGTTGCACGGTATATTGTTCAGAATCGGCACGGCTCCTTGCGAACGAATGTACTCGACCAACTCGCACAGCTTCCGCTCCGTATTGCCGCCGTTGGTGCCGATCGTCACCATGACGTACTTCGCGCGCACGTACGGCAGTTCGTTGCGGATGCGCTCGAGCAGCTCGTCGATCGTCGTTCCGCCCCGCCCGCTGGACATGGCACGACCGCCGATCCGGGCCAGGATCAGCTGTACCCAGCTTCGAGAAAAGTCCCGGGCCGGATAGTAACCCTCGGGCTCGGTGATCGAATCGCCATAGAGCAGCAACGTCAGGTCGCAAGCAGCGGCCGTCACGACGATACTGCGCACGAGCATGCCGGAGCCTCTCTCCAGACCGAAACAATAATAGTCGTACTGACGTCCGACGAAAAAGCCTACAGGCTGAACCGCCCCGGTTCCGCAACCGCCGGAGCCGTCCATCGTAGCCTCGAGACGGGCCGATTCGCCGGTATGAAGATCCGCAACCCGCAACCGGACGGTCTGATAGTCTCGTTCGATCTCGACGAGGTATTCGTGACCGGGAGTCAAAAACCCGGCGACGGTCTCGACGACGGGATCGGTAGCCATCGAAACGCTCTTCGAGGCCATATCCACATAGGCTTTGAAGTCGCCCTGATCGCTCCGGAAAACAGCCCTGCAGCCCGAGTCGAGACGCACATGGTAGCGCACCGTGCGCTCGGCAAGCGAATAGTAGCGGTTCAGCCGGATCAAACCGCCCGGTTCGACGATCCGGAGTCCATCGGACGAAAGCACGGGCTCGACGCCTTCGAACGAGAAGTCGGCCAAGGAGGACGTATCTTTCCACTCGCAGCGATACAGTAAGACGGTCGGCGATCCGGGCTGTCCGGACAAAGAGACGAAAGCCGACAACATACAAGCCGCTGCCAGCGCAAACAAGTTCTTCATGCTATTTCTGTTCAGAAGCGCAGCCGGGTTTAGCCGAGCCGAACGATAAATATAAGGTTTATACAGCCCATTTCCAAGCGCAAAAGACCTGGCCGGCGAAAATCCGGGGGAAAGCCTTCTCCGAGAAACGTCCGAACGCTCCGAACGGAAGCCCCCGAACGTCCGCACAGAACGGTTCGCCTCCGGCACGCGGCACGACGGAGCGGCAAGGAAAGCCTTCCGTACCGGCCGGCCTCAGACCGGCCGAATCCGCCGGACAAGACATCGCATCGGAACAAAGCGATTCCGAATTTCGCCGGTCCGCAAACGGCTGCGAAATACCTTTGCGAAAAATTCGCTTACTTTGTATCCTATTTAGCTCGAAAAAATGAAATACCGATTGAAAGAGCTCGCCTCGCTCTGCGGCGGCGAACTTCTTGGCGCCGACGCGACCGTCATGCGCGTATCGACCGACAGCCGAACGCTGTCGGAACCGGACGGCACGCTGTTCGTCGCGTTACGGAGCGCCCGCCGCGACGGAAACCGGTACATAGCGGAACTGTACCGTCGGGGCGTACGCGCCTTTCTGACCGACTCGCCGGTCGATGCGAAAGCCTACCCGCTGGCGGGATTCATCCGCTGCGCCGACTCGCTCGAGGCG
Source organism: uncultured Alistipes sp. (assembly GCA_902491835.1). Classification (GTDB taxonomy): domain Bacteria; phylum Bacteroidota; class Bacteroidia; order Bacteroidales; family Rikenellaceae; genus Alistipes_A. The sequence continues at coordinate 6,462 of CABUJP010000082.1, forward strand.
CTGCAAAGGCTGGCCGCCGATCATCGGGCCAGCCTGAAGGGAACGGTCGTCGCCGTCACGGGAAGCAACGGCAAGACCGTCGTGAAGGAATGGATCGCCCAGCTTTGCCCGCCGCAGATCAGGCTGTTCCGCAGTCCGAAAAGCTACAACTCGCAAATCGGCGTCGCGCTGTCGCTGCTGATGGCCGAGCCGGACGACCGGATCGTGCTGATCGAGGCGGGTATCTCGCAGCGGGGCGAAATGGCGCGGCTCGAGCAGATGATCCGCCCCGATCTGGGCATCGTCACGAACATAGGCGACGCGCATCAGGAAAACTTCGACTCGCCCCGGCAGAAAGCCGACGAGAAGCTGACGCTGTTCGAGCATACGCCGACAATCGTCTACAACACGGCCGACCCGCTGCTCGCCCGCCTCGTCCCGGAACGCTACGGCGACCGGAAGCTGATCGGCGTCGATCCGGCAAAACGCGAGCTGGACGGACTACCGTTCGACGATCCGGCCTCGCGCGCGAACGCCGCGCTCGCGCTCGCGCTGTACGATGCGCTGGGCTTCGACACGGAGCCGATCCGGGAGCGGCTGCCCCGGCTGCAAAGCGTTGCGATGCGGCTCGAGCTCAAGGAGGGCATAAACGGCTGCAAAATCGTCAACGACACGTACAACTCGGATATCAACTCGCTCGAAATCGCGCTGCAATACCTGTCGGCAACGAGCGGAAACCGCGACAAGGTGCTGATCCTCTCGGACATCGACCAGAGCGGACTGCCGTCGGACGAACTGTATGCCCGCGTGGCGGAGCTCGTTCGCGCGAACGGCATCTCGGAGATGATCGGCATCGGCGAGGAGATATTCCGCTATGCCGCGCTGTTCGACTGCCGGAAGGAGTTCTACCTGTCGACCGACAATTTCCTGAAAGCCGGCGAGCGGGCGCGCTTCGTCCGAAAAAGCATTCTGCTCAAGGGCGGACGACGGTTCCGGTTCGAGCGGATCGGCCGCGTGCTCGAAAACAAGATTCACACGACCGTGCTGGAAGTCGATCTCGACCGCATGCAGCACAACCTGAACTATTTCAGAGGGCTGCTGCGTCCCGGCGAACGGATGATGGCCATGGTCAAGGCCGCAGGATACGGCAGCGGCACGTTCGAGGTGGCGAACCTGCTCGAGCGGCAGGGCGTCGACTTTCTGGCCGTCGCTTTCGCCGACGAGGGCGTCACGCTGCGCGAGGCGGGCATCACGATGCCGATCGTCGTGCTGAACGCCGATTCGGACAGCTTCGACCTGATGCTCGACTACCGGCTCGAGCCCGAGATATACAGCCGCTCGTCGCTGCGCTCGTTCACCGAGGCGGTCCGCCGTCACGGAGCCGGCCGCAGTCCGATCCATATCAAGCTCGACACGGGCATGCACCGGCTCGGATTCGAGCGTGCCGACATCGAACCGCTGATCGACACGCTGCGCGAAACCCCCGAAGTGTACGTCCGGACGGTCTTCACGCATCTGGCGGGCAGCGACGAGGCGCGCCACGACGATTTCACGCGCTCGCAGATCGCGCTGTTCCGCGAGCTGAGCGACCGGATCGTAGCCTCGTTTCCCGAGCTGCACATTCTGCGCCATATCGACAACAGCGCGGGCATCGAGCGCTTTCCGGAAGCGCAGTTCGACATGGTCCGGCTCGGCATCGGGCTGTACGGAATCGGCTTCGTGCATCAGGAGAACCTGCTACCCGTCAGTACGCTACGCAGCCGGATCGTGCAAATCAAGGAGATTCCCGTCGGCGACACGGTCGGATACGGACGCCACGGCGTGGCGAAAGACCGTCCCGTACGGACCGCGACCGTCCCGATCGGCTATGCCGACGGACTGAACCGCCGCCTGAGCTGCGGCCGGTGGAGCTTCATCGTGAACGGACGCAAGGCTCCGATCTTCGGCAACATCTGCATGGACACCTGCATGATCGACATCACCGGCATCGACGCTCGGGAGGGAGATACGGTAACGATTTTCGGCGACGGAGCCACTGTCATCGAAATGGCCGAGGCGCTGGGGACGATACCCTATGAAATCATGACGAGCGTATCGACCCGCGTCAAACGCATCTACACCAAGGAATAGACGGACCGGACGTTTCGGCGCGCACGGCATCCGTATCCGCCTGTCCGCGCGAGCGAAGCGTCTCCGCCCGCACCGGCCGGCGCACGGTGCGTAAAACCTCGACGAGGCGACCGTTTCCGGCAAAAAAGCGTCATTATCGCGCCCGGCTTCGCTCCCGTCGCAAAAGACATCCGTTTTTCGCCGGGAAGAAAGGCGATACGTCCCGGAGCGACAGAGAACAGGCTTCCCGTGCGCCGGAGCGACAAAGCGGACGGACGCCCCGGAAGCACGAAAAACGACAAAACAGCAAAGGCATGCCCTACGGAACGATCTACATGCTGCCGACCCCGATCGGCGACCGGCCGGTCTACGACGTCTTGCCGGAATACAACCGCGCCGTCATGGCGCGGCTCGACTATTTCATCGTCGAGAACGAGCGCACGGCCCGTCGCTTCCTGAGCCGGGCGGGTATCGGCAAGCCGATAGACGGCCTGCGGATAGCCGAGCTGAACGAGCACACGACGCCGGAACAGGTAGCGGAACTGCTGGCTCCCGTACTCGGCGGCGCCGATGCGGGCGTACTGTCGGAGGCGGGCCTGCCGGGCGTAGCCGATCCGGGAGCCGACCTGACGGCGCTGGCCCACCGGCACGGAATCCGCGTAACGCCGCTGGTCGGCCCGTCGTCGATCCTGCTCGCGCTGATGGCTTCGGGCCTCAACGGGCAGTCGTTCGCATTCAACGGCTATCTGCCCGTCAAGCACCCCGAGCGGGGACAGGCGATCCGCCGCCTCGAGCAGCGGGCCCGGACCGAAGGACAGTCGCAGCTGTTCATTGAGACTCCGTACCGAAACCTGAGGCTGTTCGACGAGCTGACGAGCCTATGTGCCGACGACACGCTGCTGACCGTAGCAGCCGACATCCTGCAACCCGACGAGCTGATCCGCACGGCCCCGGTCCGCCAGTGGCGCGGCCACGCACCCGACCGGCGATCTTCATCGTCGGCACGCAAGCTCCGCCGGAAAAACGCGGAATCGAAGCCCCGGACCGAAAAGAGAGAAGCGCCCGACGACGATCACGCTGAGACGACCCGGCCGGATACTCCGGAACCTCCGTCTTTTCCGCTCCCGCCTGTCCCTTTCCGTTCACGGGTCCGTCCATTCCCTTCGGTCAGATCGGCGAAGCGCATCGGAGCGTCGCGAATTCGCGTATATCTCAAACGAGGAAGGCGCCGGAACGTTTCCGTTCGCCCGTTTACGACAGGCTCACCCAAAGGCCGTGTCAATAAAGACGAAATGCCGCTTTCGCAGGTCGGAACGGTGCTCAAAAAGCTGATGCCCAAGTACCGCATCAAGCGCTACGGTTGCAAAACGCTCGGAGTGCCGTACGAGAGGCTCGACCGGTACGAACTCGTCAAGACGGAGAAAAGGATAGCGGGGATGGCGAGAAGAAAAGAAGACGGACAATCATAGTTGAATTCCAAACGATTCCAGACTGGATTTCACCAAACTTCCGTTCGGATCGTAGCGGATTCCCTGCTTCGTGTAACTGACGAAGCACAGTCCCGTCAGTCGTAAAAAATAAAGGCTGTCTAACATGAAAAGATAGACAGCCTCTTAACTAATATTTAAGGATATACTATTTCTCTCCCATACGTTTCCCCAGATTCTCGTTCTAAATATTCACTAATTGCTTTTGAATACTGAATAACCTGATTGTCTGTTAGCCTTAATGAATCAATCACTTGTGAGAACTCATGAACTACCCCTTGGGGATCGAAATATCCTTCACTTTCAAAGATAAACAGTCTTCCTTTATCGAATATAAATATTCTTCTGGGGAAATGGGGCCCCATGCCTCTGAAAGAATATATCCCATCCTTAAAATCATAGTTGAACCTATCGATAAGATTGTAAACGTTAGCTTCAGCATTACATCGAAGTTCGGTCGTCGATTTATATGCTTCCCTTAGTTGTACAGCTATACTGTCGGGAACGATAACTCTCGGAAAAGGATTATCTTTCCCGCTCTGCGCATATGTATTGCATATGCACAAAGTAAAGACAATCAACATTAAAAATCTATCCACCATCGTGATTTATTTAAAATTTTATACTCTTTCATAATTTGCCGTTCAACCGCATTCGGCTTGACCTCCCTGTCTTCCCTAACTTGGTACTTTGTCATTTCCTCTTCTATGTCTTTATGTATTTCAGACTTATCCGTTGCATGAACTCCTTCATGAGCGACGACTGCGCCGACTGCCTGCTCTTAAGCCAAACTCTCGATGCCGTCTTTGTTCGAAACAGCCTCTTACTTTTCCATTCAGTCGGCCGCAGCGGAGAAAAGTCGGTTTTTCATAAAATATGCAGAATCACTTTTCCGGACTCAAGTAGATACGAGGCCCCCAAAAAGCTGTAGTGTCAATTCCTGCTCTTGCGATTACGTCTTCGTATGGTTGATTTCTATACCATACGGCTACTTTCGCATCGAAAAAGTCCCAAAGCTTTTCATTTCCTTTATGATCGAAATAAAATAAAGTTTTTAAAGGATCCATTTCTTTTGTATATATGTCTAAAACCATTAGAATAACGGATTTGACAAGTATAGGTTTCGACAGATCGTTCAATGGATATTGAAAATTCACTTTAACGTGCGGACATACAATTAAAGTATCTTCAATACAGGGATAATCCAGACAAATTCGAGATCGCGTCCAATAGTCAGTTGTAATTACTAAAGGGATATTCTCTTCTTTCTTTTGCCCATAACACAAACAAATAATTGAAACGAAACAGCACAGTGCCGCAATCGATAATTTGCTTTTCATAACCGGAGC
>CABUJP010000083.1:0-11279 GCA_902491835.1 uncultured Alistipes sp.
TACGACCAGAGCATCTCGACCGTCTGGCCCGCCGCGATCGTGTACGTGCCTTGGGATTTGCTGGCCTATTACGGCGACCGTCGGGTCGTCGAGCGCCACTATGAGACCATGATGCGTTTTGCCGAGAGCAGCTTGCTGCGTCAGCGGGATGGCAAACCCGAGATTATCGGCGAGGTGCTCGGCGACTGGGTATCCCCGCATATGACGCTGTCCGACACGCTGATGTCCTATTCGATGGCGCCGCCCGAGGGGCTGACGCTTTACGGGACCGCTTCGCACTACCGTGTCGTGCGGAATCTGGCCGAGGTCGCCCGCTTTCTGGGCAAGCGCGACGATGCCGTGCGGCTGGACGCTTGGGCCCGCCGTTTCAACGAGGAATTTTTCGATGCCGCTTCGGGTATTTACCGCGGCGAGAATCCGACGCCGTACAGACAGGCCGCCAACGTCGTGCCCCTCGAGTACGGGCTGGTTCCCGAGGCCGACAGCGCCCGGGTGCTCGGTAGCCTGCTGCGCGATTTGGACGGCACGCGAAATCGGATCGGAACCGGTTTCGTCGGCACGCTGTCGATGATGGAGCTGATGCCGAGGATCGATCCCGAGCGGGCCTACCGTCTGGCGACGCAGCCCGACTATCCGGGCTGGGGATTCATGGCCCTGAGCGGGGCGACGACGATGTGGGAGACGTGGGACGGCTCGGCCTCGCGCAATCATCCGCCCTTTTGCTTGATCAGCGCCTATTTTTACAAATATCTGGCAGGCATTCGGTGCGACCGGGCCTATCCGGGCTTCGAACGCTTCACGGTCGATCCGTCGGTCGTAGGCGATCTGACGTTCGTCGAGGCTTGGCACGACTCGCCCTACGGCCGTATCCGCAGCGAATGGAGACGCGACGGCTCCCGCCTGACGATGAAGGTGAGTGTCCCGGTCGGCACGACCGCTACGATCGGCGTCCCGACCCGCGATGCGGCGGGCGTTGCCGAGTCGGGACGGCCTGTCTCCGGGACCGACGGGGTGAAGTTTCTGCGTGCGGCCGGCGGCAAGGCGTTCTACGAGGTCGGATCGGGAAATTACGTTTTTACGAGCCGGCTGTAGCCTGAGCGATGCCGTTCCGTCCGTGCCGGCGTAGCCGGGCCGGATGACTCGTTCCGTCTTATCCCGCATGGCTTTTCGGATGGCGTTGGACTGCCGGACCGGCTGGGTTCGCGGCGTTCCGTTTCCTTGTGTCGATTCGTTTCGTTCGTGAGCCGACGTGAGGGAGAGGGGACGGTTGTGTGGCGGAGAGCTCGCGTTGTAGAAAAATATGGCGATGAGGGTCTGTTTTTTCATCCTGCTATCCGTTCTTTGCCTTTCCTGTGCGGAGCGATCCGAGCGAAGACGGATGGCGTTTCCTGCCGATACGGCACAGCGCGCCGTATCGGCCGTGGATATGCCGGTCGCCGATTCGATCCGCCTGTACGCCGAGCTGGTCTGCGATTCGGTGTCGTATCTGGTGATGGAGAATCGGGGTAACTGTCCCGTGACGACCGATGCCGGATACCGGTTCGAGCAGCGGGTGCACGGTCGTTGGAAAAGCGTTCCCGTACGCGGCCGGGATACCGGGCGGATCGTGCTCGGGGCCGGAGAGCGGGATACGCTCCGGCTGAATTTCCGGCGCGAGATCGGGTACGATCCGATCGGCTTCTGCCGGATCGGCAAGACATTCGCGGACGTGTCCGGAACGGCAGCCCGGTTCGACCGGACGTGCGAGGCGGAGACCCGTCCCCGGATCATAGACTGGAAACGGGTAAACCTGGTTCCCGACACGATGCGGCCCGACGGGCGTTTCGTCGAGATGACGGCCGAAGTCGAGGGGGCGAGCGTGCTGGTGACGGTGCGGAATAGGACCGGACGCGAGATCGTTTTCGGAGACGGATCCGATTTTCGCCTCGGGGTTTTCCGCGACGGACGGTGGATGAGCATCTCCTATGCCCGGGTTATCACGGATGTGGCCTGTCCGCTGAAGCCTTTCGGTACGATCGGACGGATGCCGCACACGTTGCCGTACCGGCTTTACCGCTTCGAGCCGGGACGCTACCGGATTGCGAAGGAGTTCTTTTTCGAGCCGGATTTCAGACGGAAATACGTGGCTTCCGCCGAGTTCGAGCTCAACGGTTGGATCGGTTGCGACGAGACAGGCGAGCCGGAAATCGTCATCGAGTGCAGATAAGAGCTTCCGGTTGCGGAGTCGATTCCTGCGGGAACACGGAAACCTTGGACCATCATGTCCGTGCATGGCCGGCATATCGGTGTCGAACGGCCATTGAAGGTGCCGGAGGCTTTCTCTGCCGCTCTGCGGAGACGGGTCGCCGCGGTTTTCTGTTGTTTATGGGAACGGCCTATGGCTTCCGGTCGAACAGAATTTCTCCTTATCCCTCTGTACCGCTGGTGTTCCAGTTCCGATTCAGAAGAGGCGATCTGCACTTCCCGCGCGACCTTTTGTCGGTTCCTGTACGGGCGGATCGCTCGACTCTGTCCACGTCGTCCAGGAGCCGGTTTGCTGCGTTTCTTTTTTTAGACGGAATGAGCTATCTTTGAGACCTGCGAGCGGACCGGCCGCTCGCGGCTGACGATTCGCGCGGGGCAAATATGCTCTGCCGGCGCTCGTAGCCGGTCGGATGACAAAAACAAACCCGAAATATGGAACAGGAACCCAAACAACCCGCTTCGCTTCCGGACAATGCCTACCGGGAGCTCGCTCCCGGCGAAAAGTACTCGCCCGTGATGCCCGCCTCGTCCAAGCCGAAAGAGGTGACCGTCTATTCGGTCGTGTTCGGCATCGTGATGGCGATCGTCTTCTCGGCTGCCGCCGCTTATCTCGGCCTGAGGGTCGGACAAGTGTTCGAGGCCGCTATCCCGATCGCGATCATCGCCGTCGGCGTCGGCAATCTGACCGGCCGCAGCGGCATGCTCGGACAGAACGTCATCATCCAGTCGATCGGCTCCAGCTCGGGCGTGATCGTCGCCGGAGCGATTTTTACGCTGCCGGCGCTCTACATTCTGGGGCTGGAGGCCCATTTCTACCAGATATTCCTGTCGTCGCTTTTCGGTGGTCTGCTCGGCATTCTGCTGCTGATCCCTTTCCGCAAGTATTTCGTCAAGGACATGCACGGGAAATACCCGTTCCCCGAGGCCACCGCGACGACCGAGGTGCTCGTGTCCGGCGAGAAGAAGGGCGATCAGGCCAAGCTGCTGGCCTGCAGCGGTCTGATCGGAGGGTTGTACGACTTCGCGGTCGGCACGTTCGGCTGGTGGACCGAGAACGTCTCGACGCGTCTGGCCGAGTGGGGAACGCTGCTGGCCGATAAGACGAAGCTCGTCTTCAAGGTCAATACCGGAGCCGCCGTGCTCGGTCTGGGCTACATCGTCGGGCTCCGCTATGCCGCGTATATCTGCGCCGGCTCGTTTACCGTATGGTTCGTGCTGATTCCGTTCATCAGCCATTTCGCCGACGGACAGACGATCGCCGTCGGCGAGGGCGTGACCGCGTTGCTCCGCGACATGTCGCCCGAGGAGATTTTCCGGAACTACGCGCGCCATATCGGGATCGGGGGCATTGCGATGGCCGGCGTGGTAGGCATCATCCGTTCGTCGAAGATCATCCGCCAGGCGCTGTCGCTGGCCGTGACCGAGCTGCGAGGCCGTCAGACGCCCGGGCAGGAGACCGGCCGCACGCAGCGCGACCTGCCGATGAAGCTGATCCTCGCGCTGCTGATCGCGACGCTGCTCACGACGTTCGTCTTCTTCCGCTTCGGCGTGCTCGACAACTGGTTCCATTCGGTGATCGCGATCCTGATCGTGTTCGTCATATCGTTCCTGTTTACGACCGTCGCCGCGAATGCGATCGCGATCGTCGGTACGAACCCGGTGTCGGGCATGACGCTGATGACGCTGATCCTGAGCTCGCTGGTGCTCGTCAGCGCCGGCCTGACCGGGACAGGCGGAATGACTGCCGCGATGATTATCGGCGGGGTAGTGTGCACGGCGCTCTCGATGGCCGGAGCCTTCATTACGGACCTGAAGATCGGCTACTGGCTCGGAACGACGCCCGCGAAGCAGGAGGGCTGGAAGTTTCTAGGCACGGCCGTCTCGGCGGCTACCGTGGCCGGGGTTTTGATGATACTGAACCAGACGTACGGATTCGTCGGCGAGGGTGCGCTCGTGGCACCTCAGGCCAATGCGATGGCCGCCGTCATCAAACCGCTGATGGAGGGCGGAGCCACGCCCTGGATGCTCTATCTCGCCGGGGCCGCTCTGGCGCTGATCCTGACGATGATCGGCGTCCCGGCGCTGGCTTTTGCGCTGGGCATGTTCATTCCGCTCGAGCTGAATACTCCGCTGCTGATCGGTGGGCTCGTCAGCTGGTGGGTCGGCAGCCGCAGCCGCGACGAGTGCACGAACCGCGCGCGCCGCGAGCGAGGAACGCTGATCGCTTCGGGCTTTATCGCCGGCGGGGCGCTGATGGGCGTCGTAAGCGCGCTGCTGCGCTATTTCGGAGCCGACTGGTTCGCCTCGTCGTGGAACGCGTCGAAGGGTGCCGAGTGGCTCGCCGTGGGAATGTACGCGCTGCTGATCGCCTATTTCGTCAAGGACAGCCTACGGGCCAAAGGAGAATAGGGCCCGGGCCGTTGCGCGGGCCTCTCCGAGGTCCCGTTTCGCTCCGGCGACTGTGAAAGCGGTCGGGAACGGCACGGGCAGCGATACGGGGAGGAGAGCGTTGGGGCGAGTTTTTATGCGGGCGCGATCCGATTGGAAAGGGCGGAACCGCCCGTACGATTATGTTTCTCGGCATTCGGGGCGATCGCGTTCGCTTCGGACGGATTCGGGAAGGAACAACCAAATGGAACGAGATATGGATTTTATCGAAGAACTCAAGGAGCGCTTTCTCCGCTACGTCGCTTTCGACACGCAGAGCGATCCCGAGAGCGAGACTTTTCCGTCGACGGCCAAGCAGCTCGCACTGCTGAACCGTCTGGTCGAGGAGATGATCTCGCTCGGGATGACCGAGGTCGAGATCGATCCGAACGGCTACGTGACCGGAACCGTTCCGGCTACGCCGGGCTGTGAGTCAAAGCCCGTGATCGGCTTCATCGCGCATGTCGATACGAGTCCCGACATGAAAGGGGCGGACATTCGTCCCCGCGTGATCGAGCGCTACGACGGCGGCGATATCCCGCTGAACGACTCGCTTTCGATGCGGGTGAAGGATTTTCCCGAGCTCTCTTTTTTCGAGGGTCATACGCTGATCGTGACCGACGGTACGACGCTGCTCGGGGCCGACGACAAGGCCGGCGTGGCCGAGATCATGACGGCGGCGGCCTGGCTGCTCGCCCATCCCGAGATTCCGCACGGCAAGATCCGCATCGGATTCACTCCCGACGAGGAGATCGGCCGGGGAGTGGACTTTTTCGACGTGAAGCGCTTCGGGGCCCGTTTCGCCTACACGGTGGACGGAGGCTTCGAGGGCGAGCTCGAGTACGAGAACTTCAACGCGGCCTCGGCGCGGATCGTCGTGCAGGGACGCAACATTCATCCGGGCTATGCGAAGGACAAGATGATCAACGCCCTGCAGGTGGCCTGCGAGATCAACTCGCTGCTGCCCGCCGTGCAGCGTCCCGAGCATACGCAGGACTACGAGGGCTTCTATCATCTGGTGGGCCTGAGCGGTATGGTCGAAAAAGCCTCGATGGAGTATATCGTCCGCGATCACTCGCGCGAGCTGTTCGAGGAGAAAAAGCGGTTTTTGGCCGACGCCGTCGCGCTGTTGTCGCGCAAGTACGGCGACGGGACGATCTCGCTGACGGTCAAGGACCAGTATTACAACATGCGCGAGCAGGTGGAGCCCTATCCCGAGGTGATCGGCAAGGCGATGCAGGCAATGCGCGAGGCCGGCGTCGAGCCGGTCGTTCGTCCGATCCGAGGCGGGACCGACGGCGCCCGGCTTTCGTACATGGGGCTTCCGTGTCCGAACCTGTTCACGGGCGGCATGAACTTTCACGGCAAGTTCGAGTATTGCTCGCTCGATACGATGGGTCGCGCCGTGCGCACGATTCTGAATCTGGCCCGGCTTTGGGCCGAGTGATCGGACGGTGCTTCGGGCCTCAGCAGAGGCTCGGAGGTACTTTTCTAACGGATAGGGGACGGACCCGCGAGCAATAGACCGAAAGTCGTTCGCGGGTCCGTCCCGTGTTTCGTCGGTCTGCGAGCGGCGCGTACCGGTAGCGGCATATCGGGCGGTGCGGATTTTTGGGGGCTTCCCGCCGGACCGGAGGTTTTGCCGCCGGTTTTCCGGCCCGACATCGGAGGGTTGCGGTTTCTCCTTATTTTGCTAAATTTGTAAAAAATCCATTTGTACGGAACATGCTGTCCAAGAAAACGAGATATGCGATTCTGGCTTTGGCCTCTCTGGTACGGGAGTTCGGCAACGGGCCGGTCCCGATCAGCCGGATCGCCGGCGACGAGCATATCCCGCAACGGTTTTTGGAGGGTATCCTGCTCGAACTGAAAAACGGCGGCGTGCTCGGAAGCGTCCGGGGCAAGGCGGGAGGCTACTACCTTTCGAGGGACCCGGGCGAGGTGACGCTGTGCGACGTCGTGACCCGCTTCGAGGGAAAGGCCGGGATGCTGGCCTGTGCGAGCGGCCGGCCCGGCTGTTCCTGCGAGTTCCGTAAGGAGGAGAGCCTGTGCAAGATACGCGCTTCGTTCGCCGACATCCACCGGAAAATGACCGAAATGCTGAGCGGAGTGACGCTCCGCGATCTGGTCTGATTCGTGCCGGCTCGTCTTTCGTCTCTTGCCGAGCGGAAGCGAGCATGCCGGTGCGCCTGAAAGGTCGCACGCGGATGATCCGGTACGAAATGCAGATGGAGCGTCCGGGCCTGTCGGCAGCCATGTGCCGTTTCGCTTAAGGGGAGGGAGCGGCGTGTCTGAGCCTTTACGATTTCATCTTCTATCGTTTCGCCGTCGTTCGCATGCGGTTTCGTCCGCGTCTCTCCGGACCGCTGTCTGTGAGCGCGGCGGGCTTTTTGCCGTGTTTCGGCGGTCGGATGCGGTCGTATCGTTTCTGAGAATGCGGGTCGTCGGCCCGAAAGCGAGCGGACAGCGGGTCCGGACTTCGGGGAACCGTGCGGAGGCATGGGTCGAAGGTTTTCGCCGGAGGATCGCGTATTTTGCCGAATTGTTGCTAACTTTGAACGGACCAAACGATTCCGTATGACCCCGGCAGCCGTTCTCGTTACCGTAATCGCTTATTTTCTGGTGCTCTATCTCGTGGCCAGCCTGTCGGGCCGGCGGGCGGACAATCAGGGCTTTTTCGTCGGCAACCGCCGTTCGCCCTGGCCCGTCGTCGCGTTCGCGATGATCGGATCGAGCATCTCGGGAGTGACTTTCGTGTCGGTTCCGGGCTGGGTGCAGGCCAGTCAGTTCTCCTATCTGCAGATGGTGCTCGGGTTCGTGGCGGGGCAGCTCGTGATCGCGTTCGTGCTGATTCCTCTTTTTTACCGGATGGGGCTCGTGTCGATCTACCAGTATCTGGAGAGCCGTTTCGGCATCTCGTCGTACCGGACCGGAGCCTGGTTTTTCTTTCTGTCGAAAATGATCGGGGCTGCCGTGCGGGTTTATCTGGTCTGCCTCGTGATGCAGTTACTGGTATTCGGGCCGCTGCATGTGCCCTTCGTGTGGAACGTGGCGGCGACGATGATCCTCGTGTGGCTCTACACGTACCGGGGCGGCGTCAAGTCGCTGATCTGGACCGACTCGCTGAAGACGTTTTGCCTGGTGGCCAGCGTCGGTCTCTGCATCTATTTTATCGCTTCGGACTTGCATCTGGGCTTAGGCGATGCAGTCGGTGCCGTGGCGCGGCACGACTATTCGCGGATTTTCTTTTTCGACGACCTGAACGACCGGCGGTATTTCTTCAAGCAGTTTCTGGCCGGAGCCTTCACCGTGATCGCGATGACCGGGCTCGATCAGGACATGATGCAACGCAACCTGAGCTGCCGCAACTACCGCGACTCGCAGAAAAACATCGTGACTAGCGGCGTGTTGCAGCTATTCGTCATCCTGCTCTTTCTCGTTCTCGGCGTGCTGCTCTACCTCTATGCCGAGCGGAGCGGCATCCGGACCCCGGAGCGCAGCGACGAGCTGTTTCCGATGATTGCGACCGGAGGCTATTTCCCTGCGGCGGTCGGCGTGCTGTTCGTGATCGGACTCGTTTCGTCGGCCTATTCGGCGGCGGGTTCGGCGCTGACGGCGCTGACCACGTCGTTCACGGTCGACATCCTGCGCTGTACCGAGCGCTGCGACGAGGCGCGCACCGCCCGTGTCCGCAAGCGGGTGCACGCCGGCATGGCTGCGGTGATGGGCACGGTGATTCTCGTTTTCGGACTGCTCAACGACACGAGCGTGATCGACGCTGTCTACACGCTGGCTAGCTATACCTACGGCCCGATTCTCGGGCTGTTCGCTTTCGGTATCTTTACCCGGCGGAGCGTGCGCGACCGCTGGATTCCGTTGGTGGCCGTGCTGTCGCCCGCGCTGTGCTATGTGTTGCAGCGCAATTCGGAACGCTGGTTCGGAGGCTACTCGTTCAGCTATGAGCTGTTGATATTCAATGCGCTGTTTACGTTCGTCGGACTGTGCCTGTTGATCGTGTCCGGCCGTCGGGAGAAAACGGGCCAGGCGCTTCCGGTCGCAGAGTCCGGACAATCCGCAAAAACAGAATGATTCGGCCTATGGAAAACAACTTTCCGTCCGGCTGCGGCCGCCTGCTTTCGCTCGACGTACTGCGGGGCATGACCGTCGCCGGCATGATTCTCGTGAACAATCCCGGCAGCTGGGGGGCGGTATACGCTCCTTTGCAGCATGCGGCGTGGAACGGGCTGACACCGACCGATCTGGTCTTTCCGCTGTTCATGTTCATCATGGGCGTTTCTACCTATCTGTCGCTGCGCAAGTACGACTTCGCGTGCAGCGGCGCGGCCGTGCGCAAGATACTGGTCCGTACGGTGGTGATTTTTGTCGTTGGCCTGGCCGTCGGCTGGTTCTCGCGCTTCTGTTTCTCGATGCAGTCGCTCGCCGAGCAGGGCGTTCCGTTGTGGGAGCGCGTGGCGCGCTCGGCAGACAGTTTCGAGCGGATACGCATATTGGGCGTATTGCAGCGGCTGGCGCTCAGCTACGGAGCGGGAGCCCTGATCGCCGTGACGGCGCGGCGGCGGGCGATTCCGTGGATCGCAGCAGGGCTGTTCGCCGCCTACGGCCTGATCCTGCTGTCGGGAAACGGTTTCGATCTGTCGCCGGACAACGTCGTCGCCGTGGTGGACCGTGCCGTGCTCGGCGAGGCGCACATGTACCGGGGCGAGGGATTCCCGTTCGATCCGGAAGGCTTGCTGAGTACCGTCCCGTCGGTTGCCCATGTGCTGATCGGTTTCTGTATCGGCCGGGCACTCGTCTCGGAGGAGGAATTGAAGCTAAGGATTCTGAAGATATTGCGCTGGGGAGTCCTGCTGATGCTCGCGGGCTGGCTGCTCGGCTATCTCTGCCCGGTCAATAAGAAGGTCTGGTCGCCCTCTTTCGCGTTGCTGACCTGTGGCGTGGCCGCTTCGGCGCTGGCGCTGCTGATGTGGACGATCGACGTGCGGGGACGTCGTCGCTGGAGTCGTTTTTTCGAGGTGTTCGGAGTCAATCCGCTGTTTCTGTATGTGACGGCCTCCGTGCTCTCGATCGTGCTGTTGGCGGTCCGCGTGCCTTGCGGAGGCGAGACGATGAGTCTGCAAGCGGTCGTGTACTCGCACGGGCTGAGACCTTGGCTGGGCGACTACCCGGCCTCGCTGGCCTACCCGTTGCTTCTGGTAGGAGCGGTGTGGCTGATCGGACTCCCGTTGTACCGAAAAAGAATATACGTCAAGATATGATACTGATTGCCGACAGCGGCTCGACGAAGACCGACTGGTGCGTCGTGCGGGAAGGCCGGACGGTGCGGAGATTCGAGACCGACGGAACGAATCCCTTTTTTCAGGTTCCGGAGCAGATCGAGCGCATGCTGGCCTCGCAGTTGCTTCCCCGGCTGGACGGTCGGCCGGTGCGGAGCGTCTTTTTCTATGGCGCGGGTTGCGCGTTCGAGGAGCAGACCGCGATGATCCGGCGCGTCTTGCGCTCGGTGCTGGACGTCGGGCATGTCGAGGTCGGCAGCGATATGCTGGCCGCCGCCCGGGCGCTGTGCGGGCGCGATCCGGGGATCGCCTGCATTCTGGGTACGGGGTCCAACTCGTGCCGTTGGGACGGGCAGCGGATCGCCGAGCAGGTGTCGCCGCTCGGGTTCATTCTCGGCGACGAGGGGAGCGGGGCCGTGCTGGGCCGCCGGCTGGTCGGCGACTGCCTGAAGAATCAGTTGCCCGCCGGATTGAGGGAGAAGTTTCTCGACCGTTTCGGCCTGACCCCTGCCGAAATATTGGACCGGGTTTATCGGCAACCGTTTCCGAATCGCTTTCTGGCCTCGCTGTCGCCCTTTCTGGCCGAGCATATCGCTGTGCCCGAGATTCGCGCGCTGGTCGAGGAGAGCTTCGGCGATTTCTTCCGGCGCAACGTGGCGCAGTATGCCGGCTCGTCCTCTCTGCCCGTGCATTGCGTCGGCTCGGTAGCCTATTTCTACCGCGAGCCGCTGGAGCGGGCCGCCGAGCGGCTTTCGTTGCGGCTCGGAACGGTCCTTCGTAGCCCGATGGAGGGTCTGATCGCCTATCATTCAACCGAAAGCAAGATATGACATTCGTGAAAATAACCGAGCAGCCGTCGTCGCACGGCGATTTGGACAAGATGTCCGTCCGTGAGCTGCTCGAGGGAATCAACGACGAGGACGCTCGGGTCGCGCCGGCCGTACGGCGGACGATCCCTCAGATCGAGAAACTCGTGACGGCCGTCGTCGAGCGGATGAGACGCGGCGGCCGCATTTTCTATCTGGGAGCCGGAACGAGCGGCCGGCTCGGCGTGCTCGACGCCTCGGAGATACCGCCCACGTTCGGCATGCCTCCTTCGCTGGTCGTCGGGCTGATCGCGGGCGGAGACCGGGCGCTGCGCAATCCGGTCGAGTTCGCCGAGGACGACGAGGAACGCGGCTGGGAGGAGTTGCGCGAGCGGAGCGTGTCGCCGCTCGATACGGTGATCGGCATCGCCGCTTCGGGCACGACGCCCTATGAGGTCGGCGCGCTTCGCCGGGCCCGGGAACACGGCGTTTTGACGGCCTGTATCAC
>CABUJP010000084.1:0-11267 GCA_902491835.1 uncultured Alistipes sp.
TCTGGGTCATGGAGCCGATGGCCACGATCATGCGCTCCGCATCCGGCGCGCCGTTCCTTCCTCGACGACTCCCCGCATCGCCTCGCGCACCTCCTCGAGCGTCTCGCGCGAGGCGATCGACGAAACCATCGTCCGCGCGCCGAACGTCCGCAGCGTCTGTCCGTACTGCCGCAGCTCCTTGACGAGCAGCGGGCTGACCATTTTTCCGCCATTGGCTACGGCGTTGTAGAAAGTCAGCGTTTTGAGCGGAGTGAGGCGCAGCGCATAACCGTACGACATCATCGTCAGCGTAGTGCCGTCCCACCACTTGTCACCGGGCTTCCGGATAACGGGCTTCTGCTCCCCGGCGATCTGAAGTCCGAGCGGCTGATCGAGTCCCATCTTGCAAAGATGATCGACGAAGCGTTTCGGATCGTCCCGGTAATACTTGTTGACGGCCATTGCGAACCCGACGTTCGACGACTTCTCGAAAACGCCCTTGAGCGTCAGCAATCCGCACGCATGCGAATCGACCACTTTGGCCCGGCCGATCACGATCCGTCCGTCGCCGGTATCGTACGTCTCGTCGAGACTGGCCCCGGCATCGTCGAGCAGCGTAATGAGCGAAGCCAGCGTCTCGGTCGAGCCGGGCTCCAGATTCATCCCGATCGCGTAGTTGAAATCCTCGACGACCCGCTCGTCGCTGTACCGCGTCAGGTTCGCCATCGCACGGATCTCGCCCGTAGCGACCTCCATCAGGATCGCCGTGCCCCAATCGGCCTGCATGGCGATCAACTGGTCGCGCAGCGCTTTCTCGGCCACGTCCTGAATATCGACGTCGAGCGTCGTCACCACGTCGATTCCGTCCACGGGATCGACGTTCATCTCGTCGGGCACGGGTACGCGGAAACTGCCCGAAACGCGCTGCATCATCACGCTGCCGTCGATACCCCTCAGCACGCTGTCGAACGCCCCTTCGATCCCGAGCCGCGTTCCCGCCTCGTTGACCATCCCGATCGTACGGGCGGCCATCCGCCCGTGAGGCAGCATCCGCTTATTGATCTGCCGGGCGATGAAACCGCTGCTGTTCTGTCCCAGACGAAACAGCGGGAATTTCGCGATCTGTTTTATTTCCAAATGATTGACCCTTCGGGGGGAAATCAGCGTATACCGGTTCTTTTTCCTGTTGCGGAACGCATTGACCAGCATCAGCTTGTATGCGCCTTTGCTCTTGTCGCCGAAAAAGGAAGAGAGACTGCCCGCCAGCGAATCGACGTCGCGCAGAAAGATCGAGTCGATCAGACCGTTCGCCGCGAAGTCCATGCGCACTTCGTACATCGGAACGGACGTAGCCAAAATGCGTCCGTCGCAAGCCAGCACGTCGCCCCGATCGGCCTCCAGCTTGACGCGCTCGTAAGTGATCGTCGTCCCCTTGTTACGTAAGGCGGGTCCCTTGGGGCCGTATTGCAAGTAGAGAATCTTGCCCGCAATGAGCATTCCGACGAAAAAGAAAAGCGCGTACAATACCCGGACACGCCGGAATATGCCTTTCTTTATATCCGTTCTGCCCTCGCTCATCGTCTATTTCTCGATCACTTTCGGGGGACTCAGCGACTCCTCGAGCGGAATTCCCCGCAGTTCCAGCTCCCGGATAATTTCGCTCTGCCGCGTGGAGATCATCCTCAGCGACGACACGGTCAGCGACCGCGACCTCAGTGCCTTGACCTGCTCGGTCAGACGGTCGTGACGGCGGTGCAGCTTCTGAATATGAAACCCGTTGGCGATATACAGAAACATCAGCAAAGCCATGAACAGCACGTAGGGATACTGCCGCCGCACTTCGGCCCGCATCAGGAAGCTGCCCGAAAGCATTTGCCCCACATAACGCTCGAAACGCGAGGGTGGACGCACGGGCTGCGGATCGGGCTGTCGCTCCCGCTCCGGCACGGCGGCAGAGGGACCTTCCGCAGGTCCGTCCTGTCGCCACGATCGCCCGAAATCATCCTCCATATCCATACCCGGCCAATTTGTACGAACAAAAGTAATATTTTTATCCGAACAAAAAGCTTCCGGCAACATCGAAACCGAAGTCCCGCACCCGAACCGGCCCGAAGAATCCGGACTGCGGATAAAAAAAGAAAGGGAGCTCCCTGCCCAAGAACAATCGTGCAACAAGGAAACGCCGGAATCCAAGGCCAGCCGGAAACGATGTACCGGCAACCGGCAGGACAATATCATCGCTTCCGTCGAACGATAAGCCCGCACGCTTCGGACAAAAGTCGCCACAGACACCCCCCCCAATTTTGAAAGGGAAACATTCTCAAACGCGCTCGATTCTTCCGATCGGACCGCGCCGTAACGCGTTTCTTTAATAATACTACCTACGGTCCGAAATTTGTTTCAAAAAGGCTTTACTAGAAATATTGTATTGAATATCAAAACGTTAACCCCATATTTTCTTATACCCTCTCATTATGCCGCTTTGAAAATCAAACCATTCGCATCCGTCCCCGACTTTACATGGCATATCCTGCCGATTTTTGTTATTAAAAAGGCGGGAAATCATTCCAGGATTTCAAAAAAAAGGCCGAAACACATGAAATTTAACCGGTTAAATACAAAAAACATTCCCCTACGTTCTTTTTTAAATAATAAAACTTTTATATTTGCGGAAGTTTTTGTCTTACGACTACACCAGGAATAGTCCTAAAACTTAATTTTTAACCTAAAATTTCTATCTATGAACAAACCTCTACTCAGCGTATGGACATGGATGACAGCAACGAGCGGCACCCGAGCCGGAGCGAGGATATTCGCCGCACTCGCTCTGCTGGCGTCGGCTCCGTTCGGAGCCTATGCTGCGGAGAGCGGCCATCTCGGAGCGGCCCCGTTATCCGCCCAGCAAGCCAAGCAGCCCGTTTCGGGTACCGTTACCGACGAGTCGGGCGAACCTTTGGTAGGAGTGACCGTCATGGTCAAGAACACCTCTACCGGCACGACGACCGATGCGCAGGGACATTTCCAGCTCTCGGTCGAACCCGGGGCTACCCTCGTATTTTCTTATTTGGGCTACAACACTCAGGAGATAGCGGTCGGCAACAAGACATCCTTGAAAGTAGCTCTTCAGGACAACTCGCAGAACATCGACGAAGTCGTCGTCGTAGCCTACGGAACCCAGAAAAAAGTTTCGGTAACCGGCTCGGTTTCGTCGGTTCAGACCAAGGAGCTCAAGCAAAGTTCGTCGGCGAACCTCTCCACGGCCTTGGCCGGACGCCTGTCGGGTCTGACCTCCCTCCAGCAGGGAGGCGGCCAGCCGGGTAAGGACCAATCGACGCTGATGCTTCGAGGTGCCGCTACGATCAACGGCACAAGTCCGCTGATTCTGATCGACGGCGTGCCGCGCGACAATATGGACTACCTGAGCGCGGACGAGGTGGACAACGTGTCCGTGCTGAAGGACGCCTCGGCTACGGCCGTATTCGGCGTGCGCGGAGCCAACGGAGCGATCCTGATCACGACCAAGCGCGGACAGACCGGCAAGGCCAAGCTCGATTTGAACTTCGAGCAGAGCTGGACCTCGTTCACGCGGGAACCGGAGCGCCTCACCTCGCTCGAATACATCGACCTGCGGAATCAGGCTTCGAGAAACGACCATAAAGAAGCTCCCTTTGATGCAATTACCCGGGCCAAGTATGCCGACCCGCTGAAAGGGCTCGATCCGAACGATCCGGATTATGCCAAGAAAGCGGCCCAGATGCAATATCTGTATCCGAACCACGACTATTATCGGGAGCTGATCAAGCGCTACACGCCCCAGACCCGCGTCAACATGAACATCAGCGGCGGGACGGAAAAAGTCAAGTATTTCGTCAACGCGGCCTATCTGCATCAGGGCGGCAACCTGAAGGTCGAGCCCAAATCCTTCCTCGGCTACGACCCGTCGGCCAAAATGGACCGTTACAGCTTCCGGGCGAATCTGGACTATCAGGTGACCAAGAGCTTCAAGGCTTTCCTGAATCTGGGCACGTACATCGAACAGGTCAACATGCCGAGCGGCAGTACCTATCCCAATACGGATACGGGTTGGATGATGCGCGACGTGCTGTACCAAGCCACGACGATCACGCCGATCACGCCGGGCCCCTATGTCGATCCCTACTCCGGACTGGACGAGAAGGCTCTGGTCTTCCCGACCTATTTGGACCGTTCGGCCATGGAAGTAATCAACCGCCAAGGCTATCACAACGACGTCAACACGAGTCTGAACGCCACGCTGGGAGGCGAATGGGACCTGAGCTTCATCACCAAAGGGCTCAGTCTGAAAGGGATGGCCTCTTACGACGCCTTGGCCGTCACCAACCTCGACGCCGCACAGCGACAACTGCTCTACGTCGTGAGCAACGTGGACGACGTTCCCTCCTACTCGATTTACTCGAATCAGGAATACTCGCCGCTGACGATCAGCAAGAGCGCAGCCTCGCGCTACACGATCAACCTGCAGGCCTCGCTGAACTACAACCGTACGTTCGGTCTCCACACGGTAGGAGGCATGCTGCTCGTCCAGCGCGACTATTGGGAAACGAACGGAGGCGATTTGCCGTATAACGTGATGGGACTCGTCGCGCGGGCCACATACGACTTCGACAACCGGTACCTGTTCGAGTTCAACATGGGCTATAACGGCTCCGAGCAGTTCGCGCCCTCTAACCGCTACGGCTTTTTCCCCGCCGTATCGGCCGGCTGGGTAATCAGCAACGAAAAGTTTCTCAAAGATAGCCGCACGCTGACGATGCTCAAACTTCGCGCCTCGTACGGCAAGGTCGGTAACGACAAGCTCGGCAATAACCGCTTCCTGTACATCGACAACATCACGATGGGAGGCGGCACGCTGGGAAGCCTCGGCAACGGGCAGGGAGTCAGTGCCGGACTGTTGGGCAACCCCAATCTGTCATGGGAAATCGCCAAGAAGCAGAACTACGGCTTCGACCTGCAACTGTGGAGCGAGCTGAACCTGACATTCGACTACTTCATCGAGAACCGGGAAGACATCCTGATCGATCGCAAGTCGGTACCGATGATTCAGGGTACGCCGCTGGCCAATATTCCCAAAATGAACATGGGTAAAGTCCGGAACCAGGGCTTCGAAATCGAGCTGAACTATATCAAAAGGGTCGCCAAGGACCTCACCTTGCAGTTCCGGGGCATGTTCAACTACAACAAGAACAAGCAGATCTACATGGACGAACCGATCAATCCTTCAGACTACGTCTACCGTTACCGCCAGACCGGTTTCCCGATCAACACGAACTGGGGCTACAAAATCGACTACAGCAACGGCAACGGCTTTTTCAACACGCAGGAAGAGCTGGACGAATACCTGTCTCATACGAAATACAGTTTCGGAACGCCGGGACTCGGCGACTTCAAGTACATGGACCTGAACGATGACGGGGTGGTGGACGAGAAAGACCAGGTTCCCCTCCGCTACACGAAGATTCCGCGCATCACCTACGGACTCACGCTCGGACTCGACTACAAGGGCATCGACTTCACGATCTTCTTCCAAGGCGTCTCGAAATACTCCCGTTTCTCAGGCGTTGCTCAGAACGTGTACGAGTGGACCAAGGAAGGCACCTACTACAACTATCACAAGCGGGCATGGACCAAGGAACGCTACGAAAACGGCGAGAAAATCACCTATCCCGCGCTGCACACGGGCGATAACGTGAACACGCGGGCGAACGACTTCTTCGTCTTCGACCGTTCGTTCATCCGTCTGAAGAACATCGAGCTCGGCTACACGCTTCCCCAGCGCTGGCTCCGCGCGATAGGCATCAGCAAGGTCCGGGTCTACGTGAGCGGACAGAACCTGTGGACCCATTCGCCTCAGGTCGCCGACCATATCGATCCCGAGCAGGACGACCCGATCGCATACCCCCTGACGAAAATGATGAACGTCGGAGTGAATATCACGTTCTAATTCCATTAAAATCAATGTTATGAAAATAAAATATCTTTTCTTACCGGTTGTCGTAGCGGTCCTTGCAATGAGCTCGTGCGCCAAGGTGCTGGACACGGCTCCCGACGGGAAAATCAGCTACGACGACGTATTTGCCGACAACGACAAGACCGGAGCCTTTCTGAACAACTGCTACTCAATGATTCCCAAGTGCGGGTATCGGTACTATTTCTGGACGAACTGGTTCGTCTGCACCAGCGACGAGTGCTTCGACAACGATGCCGACAGCGACGGTTCAGGCATGGTTCCGAACAACATGTACAACGGAAACATTTCGGCCGGCGGCACCGACATCGGCAATATCGGCAACGGTGCGCTCTATGCCGACGCAGCGGCCCAAAGCTATTGGGAAGCCTACTGGAACGCCATCTGGAACTGCAGTTACTTCATCAGCCGCATCGGGACGGCCAACGTAGACAGCGAGTCCGACAGGCAGCGGTGGAAAGCCGAAGCGCACGTACTGCGGGCCTACTACTACATGCTGTTGCTGCGCCTCTACGGTCCTACGTTGCCGATAGAGGACACGCCCTATAACATGGCCGATGATTTTTCGGGACTGACACCGGCTTCGATCACCGACCTGACCGATTTCATCCTGAGCGACTGCGACTCGGCGATCAATACGGATGCCTTGCCATGGAGAATCACTACCAGTGCCGAGCAGCAGCGCGTCACCAAGGCGGTTGCCTGGGCGATCAAGTCGCGCGTGATGCTCTATGCGGCCAGTCCGTTATATAACGGAGGCAACAACCTTTGGGATAAGGCATACGAAGTGACGCAAGACGCCTACAACGCGATCAAGGGCGCCGGCTACGAACTCTACAAGACTTCGAAAATCGAGGAGTATACGAACGATCAGGCCCTGATCACGCCCGAAGGTTATCCGGCCGACCAAGCCGCTGCAGCAGCCGCACTGAACGAGTATTTCTGCGAGTGGCACGACTACGGCGGGGGGCGCGACTTGGAAACGATCTGGGAAGACCGCAACGGCAACGGGCAGGTCTACCACATCGGCGGCATCGGCATGCAGGAAGGATACAAGTCCGGCCCCGTTCCGACGCAGGAAATGGTGGACGCCTACCCGACGAACGAGGGAGACTGGATTCTCGACCTGAGCAGGCCCTACCTGAACGTCGAGCATACGCAGCCCAACCTCAACCCCAATGCCAAAGACTCCAAAAACGAAGCATACAGCGAAAGCGACCCGTACTCCTGCTTCCGCGATCCGCGCTTCTATGCCTCGATCTATTATCACGGCTCGAAGCGCTATACCCGCTGGAGCTTCGCCGAAGGCGAATACGCCGTGAATACGTTCCGCGCGCGGGAAATCGATTGCAGCCAAACCGACCCGTGGACCGGCTCCGACCTCAAGGCGTCCACGACGAACAAGCGGCAGCGCACGCGCACCGGCTATTACTCGCGAAAATACCTGAACCCAACCAAAAACCCAACTTCACCACGCAACAACGCCCCCGGCTTCAAACATTTCCGCTTCGCAGAGATCATCCTGAACTATGCCGAAGCAGCGGCTGAAGCCGGGCACACGTCCGACGCGCTCGAAGCGCTGAAAGAGATCCGCGACCGGGTAGCCATGCCCCATATCACGACGACCGATCAGGCGGCGCTGATCCGGGAAATCCGCGCCGAGCGCCGCATCGAGCTGTTTTTCGAGGAGCACCGCTTCTTCGACATCCGCCGCTGGCAGCAGCCCGACGGCAATTTGGAAGATATCCTGCACTATACCACGGCCATGCAGATCGACGAGCAGCCGAACGGCACTTACACCTACCAGCGGATCAAGATACGCGACAACGGGTACGCTTGCTACACGAACAAGTTCCTGTTCCTGCCGCTTCCGTTGGCCGAGGCTTCCCGCTTGGAGTCGATTACCGGCATGAACTGGCAGAATCCCGGATGGTAGCAGCCAATTTCATTAATGGATTTAAAACCGACAAACGAGATGACACATAAAACCCTTATCAAAATATCGTTGCTGCTCGTACTCATGCTGACCGGTCCCCTGTCGGCCGCGTACGCGCAGAAAGGCGCGGCCATGAAGGGCATGGTCCGCGACGAGTTCGGCAAGCCGCTGGTCGGTGTCGCCATTCGCTCAGCCAACGGAAACAACCGCTCCGTCACGCAGAAAGACGGATCGTACTCGATCGACGTCAACGACGGCAGCGACCGGGTCGTATTCTCCTATTTGGGATATGCCGACCAAAGCGTTCCCTACCGGAAAGGCGCCGACGTCGACGTGAAGATGCTCGCCGACGGGCACTACGGCGACCAGACCATCCATATGGGCTATACCGACCAGAAGCTCAAGGACGTATCGGGCGCCGTCTCGGTCGTCACGGGCGACGAGTTGCGCAAAAGCCCGGTAGCCAGCCTGTCTCAGGCGCTGACCGGCCGCCTGACGGGCCTCTATTTGGACGAGCACCAGTCCGAGCCTACGCGCGAGAAACTCTACGCAATAGGACGCGGACTCCACACCCAGAACTACAACACGACGCCGCTGGTAGTCATCGACGGTATTCCGTGCTCGTATAACGCCAACGAATCCTATCAGTACATCAACGCGAACGAGATCGAGACGGTCACTTTCCTCAAAGACGCCTCGACGGCAGCCTTGTACGGCATTCAGGGCGCCAACGGCGTACTGGTCATCACGACCAAGCGCGGGCAGCCCGGCCGCACCAAGATCGAGGCCAGCTTCGACCAGTCGTTCCAGCAATGGATCACCCATCCGCGCATTTACAGCTCGTGGGAATACGCCACGATGCGCCGGCAGGCAGCTATCAACGACGGCCTGAGCGGCGACCAGCTCCCCTTCACCGAGGAGCAGATCGCCCAGTTCAAGTCGGGCGAGAACCGCGAACTGTACCCCGACAACGACTGGTATCACATGTTCATGAAAAGACTTTCGTCGCAGCAGCGCGTCAACGTCAACGTGTCGGGCGGAAACGACAACGTCCGCTTCTTCTCGAACGTCAGCTTCCTGCATCAGGGCAGCTGGTTCAAGACCGAGAACGAGGAGTACAAGTCCAATCCGAACTTCACATGGTTCAACTACCGCACGAACGTGGACGTCAAGCTGAACAAATACCTGAGCGGCTACGTCAATCTGAGCGGCAACATCCGCCGCGAGCGGACGCCCGACAACGCGACCTACTCGCTGTACGGCATTTACCAGAGCCTGTTCATCATTCCGCCGACGACGCCCGGCCCTCTGACGCCCGACGGAAAGGTCGTCGTGACGCAGGACTACGACTACCCCGCCTACGGACGCCTGAACCGGGCCGGATTCACGCGGACGACCGTCACGAACATCAACTCGCAGGTCGGACTGAATCTGGACATGAGCTTTCTGACCAAGGGACTTTCGCTGAGCGGCGTATTCGCCTATCAGACCAATGCTAACGGCTATCACATCACGACGCAAAGCTACGAGAAATACCAGCGGACGAACGACTACGACGTGCTCGAGTTCGTCCGCAAGGGAAGCGACATCGGCTCTCCCCTGTCCGTCAGCAAGGGAAGCACCGAGTACTACCATCTGGATGGCATCGTCCATTTGGACTACGCCCGCAAGTTCGGACGGCACAGCGTCAGCGCGATGGGATACATGCTTTACCAGAGCCTTTCGCAGCAATACACCGGAACCGGAGCCAACAACCTGAATTACAAAAGACTACACTCCGGATTCCAAGCCACTTACGGATACGACGACCGCTATTTGGTGAAGTTCGACCTGGGCTATTCGGGTTCCGACCAGTTCGCCCGCGATCACCGCTTCATGGCTACTCCGTCCGTCTCGGGCGCATGGGTCGCCTCGAACGAGGCCTTTCTGCGCGACTCGCGCTGGCTCACGCTGCTTAAGCTCAGAGCCTCCTACGGTAAGACCGCCAACGACCTGCTCGACTCGCAGCGCTTCTCCTACATGGACGACGTGCGGCAGGTTCTCGGAGGAACCGTGACCGCCTATCGCTACGTGCTTCAGGAGGGTCTGATCGGCAACCCGCTGTTCGAGGCCGAGGTATCGAAGAAGCAGAACTACGGCATCGACATCGGACTGTTCAACTCGCTGACCCTCTCGCTCGACTATTTCAAGGAACGGGTGGACAACATGGTCGTTCAGGCCGTCGCCCGCATCCCCGCCTATCAGGGCGTACCGCTGGGCAACTATCCCAAGACGAACGTCGGCAAGTTCGAGAATCACGGCGTAGACCTCACGCTCGGCTTCACCAAGCAGATCAACACGGACTGGCGCGTATTCGCCTACGGCACGTTCACATGGGCCGACAACAAAGTGATTGACGTGGCCGAGGCGATCAAGGGCGAGGGCTACGTATACCGTCACCGAACGGAAGGCTTCCCCGTGGGCACTCAGTTCGGATACGTCACCGACGGCTACTACAACACGCAGGAGGAACTGGACGCGGCGCCCGAGCACTCGTTCGGCACTCCCCGCTTGGGCGATCTGAAGTACCTCGACCTGAACGGGGACGGCAAGATCACCGAAGCCGATCAGGTTCCCCTGAACAAAGGTTGGATGCCCAAGATACAGTACTCCTTCTCGGCCGGCTTCACATACCGGTCATGGGATTTCAGCGTGCTGTTCCAAGGACAGGGCCAGTGCAACTCGGTCAAGAGCGGCGTCGGTATCTACGAGAACAACTACTCGGGCATCTACGGCGCCCGTCACTGGAACGCATGGACATGGGAGCGGGTAGCCAACGGCGAGCCGATCTCGGGGCCTGCCCTTTCGATGAATACCAGCACCAGCCATCAGCCCAGCGACTACTATCTCTACGATCTGGCTTTCCTCCGGCTGAAGAACGTGATGATTTCGTACACGCTGCCGGCTCGTATCTCGCGGGTTATCTCGGCGGAGAAAGTCCGCATCTACCTGAGCGGACAGAATCTCTGGACATGGGACCGCATGAAATCGGGCGACTTCGGGCCGGAAAGCAACTACTGGGATTTCCCCGCCTACCGGACCTACAACATCGGCATCAACGTCGTATTCTGACAGCAGGACTCTATTTATCTAATCGAAGGAAACAACCATTATGAAAAAATACGTCATCATTTTAACCGCAGCTGTCCTCGGACTCGTATCTTCCTGCAACGACAAGCTGGACCTGACCTCCGACGGACGCATATCGAGAGGGGAAATATTCCAAGACCGGTATAAAATCATGGGGTGGCTCAACAGCTGCTACAACTATTGCCCGGGTGTCAGCCTGACCCGCGCGGGGTATACCGA
>CABUJP010000085.1:0-11141 GCA_902491835.1 uncultured Alistipes sp.
GGCAGGCGTGGCCCTCGGCCCGCTCCTGCGCCATACGGGCCTTGCGGCTCTCGATCGTCTTGTACATGCCCTGACGGCGCATGGCCTCGTCGAAATCGACCTCATGGCCGTCGAACTCGGGGCCCTCGACGCACGTAAAGCGCGTGCGGCCGCCGACCGTCACGCGGCAGGCTCCACACATGCCCGTTCCGTCGACCATCAGCGTATTGAGGCTGACGATCGTCCGGATGCCGTACTCCTTCGTCGTCCGGGCGACGAACTTCATCATGATCATCGGGCCGATCGCGATCACTTCGTCGTAACGCTTGCCCTGCCGGTCGATCAGGTCGCGCATCAGGTCGGTCACCATGCCGTGAAATCCGGCGCTGCCGTCGTCCGTGGCGATGAACACCTCGCCCGCCACGGCGCGCATCTTGTCGGTAAGAATCAGCGTATCCTTGTTCTTCGCCCCGATGATGACGTCGGCCTTCACGCCGCGCTCCGACAGCCACTTGACCTGCGGATAGACCGGAGCGGTCCCGACGCCGCCGGCCACGAAAAGAATCCTGCGGCGGCGCAACGCCTCGGGCTCCTCGTGCACGAACTCGGAAGGGCAGCCCAGCGGACCGGCGAAATCGGCCAGCGAGTCGCCCTCGCTCATCGCACACAGCTTCGAGGTGGAATAGCCGACCGTCTGCGTAACGATCGTCACCCATCCCTGTCCGGCATCGTAGTCGGAAATAGTCAGCGGGACGCGCTCCCCGTGCTCGTCCAGCCGGACGATGACGAACTGTCCCGGCCGGGCCGAGCGGGCCACGCGCGGAGCCTCGATGTTCATCAGGTAGATGTTGGGCGCCAGCAGTTCTTTTTTGACAATCTTGTACATGCTATCTGTTTGGTTTAGTCTTTTCCTGTTTCCCGGCTCCGTCTCCTTCCGGAGCTGCAAGCCGTATTTCGCGCAGCGGACGGGACGGATCGTTCAGTATCAGCACGATATGATCCATCAACCGTCCGGCGGGCGCATTCTTGGTCGAGAGCATCGCGACGAACGACACCGTCTCGCCCGGAGCGATCGTCCGGTTCGGATCGAGCGTCGTCGACATCCGGTCCCCCAGCTTCATGTCGCGGATACGCAGCGGCTCCTTCCCTTGGTTGGTTATCGTGAACTCCCGCTTCGGCTCGCCGCCGGCCTTCATCGTCCCGAAGCTGTGATACTGCGACGAGAAAGCCGCTTTCGGGGCCCGTTCTTTCTCATCGGGTGTCATCCCCGAGAAATCCTCGCATGCCACGCCCGAGGCGCTGAACAGCACATCGACCGGAATGTCGTTCACGATCAGCGAAAAACTGTCCTTGAGCATGCCCCACACGTCGTTGTCGCGCAGATCGTAGCTCAGCGTCATCACGCCCTTCTCGCCCGGAGCGAGCCGCTGTTTCGACAGAGCGATATCGAAATAAGGCTTCCTGCCTCGGTACACGGGCGAGAGCGTCAGCGGCTGCCGCGTCGGGTTGTAGTACTCGATCGCCGTCGATTTGACGCCCCCTCGGGGCACATACCCCAGATTCACGTTCCGCCACGCAAGCATCAGGTCGCCCGCGCGTACCGGATACATCTCGCCGAAGCTTTTCTCGGCGGGTAAAACCTCGCCGGTAATCGTCAGCACGGTCTTGCCCGTCGCTCCCCCGCTCTGCACGACGATATCGCGGCGGAACGCTCCGGGCCGCCCCTCGGGATCATAGCTGATCACGAGCGTTCCCTTCTCCGAAGGCTTGACCGGCGCGCGGCTGTACTCGGGCTTCGTGCAACCGCACGACACGGTCACCTGCTCGATCACGGCTGGAGCGGACGACGCGTTGACGAACTCGAAGGCATGGGAGACCCTACCCCCGTCTTCCTTGATCTGCCCGAAATCCCACGACTGTTGCGCGAACTTCAGCGGAGAGCTCTGGGCGCCCGCTTCCGAACAAAGCATGCCGCACAGAATCACTCCGATCGTCCATATTTTCCCCATTTTCCGGCCCATTTTCCGTTGCAAAATTATACATTCGCCGTCGATTCAGACGTGTGAGACGTTTTTTTAACGAATCATATGTCGAACCCCCACTTTTTGAACATCGCCTTGTCCGTATCGATATCCGACCCGGAAGTCGTCAGCAGGTCGCCGACGATCGAGGCGCTGACGCCGCAGCGGAACAGCTCGGGCTCCAGATGCTTGATCCGGCTCCGGCCTCCGGCCAGCCGGACCGAGGCGTCCGGATTGACGATCTGCATCAGCGCGGCGGCACGCAGCACGTCGCGGTCCGACAACGGCAATGCCTTTTCAAGCCTCGTGCCGGGAATCGGATTGAGCACGTTCAGCGGCACGGACACGGCTCCCGTGTCGCGAATCGCCAGCGCGAACTCGATGCGCTGCCGCTCGCTCTCGCCCATGCCGATGATACCCCCGCAGCAGATTTCCAGCCCCGCCTCGCGGGCCCACGCAATCGTCTGCAGCTTCTGCTGCTGCGTATGCGTCGTGCAAAGTTCCCCGAAATACGAGGGAGCCGTCTCCAGATTGCAATGATAGCGCCTGACGCCGCTCTGCCGCAGCCGGACGAGCTGCTCTTTCGACAACAACCCGAGCGAGGCGCACAGCGAAATGTCCACTTCGGCGCCGATCCGACGGTAAATGCCGCAGATGCGGTCGGTCTCCCCGTCGCTCAGGGCCTTTCCGCTGGTCACCAGCGAGAAGCGCCCTACCCCCTTGGCCGCATTGTGAGCCGCCTCGCGCAGGGCCTCCTGCTCGCCCACCAGCGGATAGACCTCAATGTCGGTCTTGTGGAACTTCGACTGCGCGCACCATTTGCAGTCCTCGCTGCAACGGCCGCTACGGGCGTTCATGATCGAGCACATGTCGATCCGTCCGCGGTCCCGACGCATCCTGATCCGGCGCGCCAGCTCGTACAGCCGTTCGTCCCCGAGCGTCTCCATCCACTCCGACACCTGCTCGTAGCTCGGCCTCAGGCCATCCGCCATATCGCTTTCGATCCGGTCGATCCTTTCCATATCCGCGTACGTTTGCATCCTATCGGCAAAGGTACTACTTTTGGACCGAATAATATTCGCCGGGAAACAATGAAAAGAGCCTATTTCGTCACAGGGATCGACACGGACGCCGGCAAAAGCGTCGTCACAGGGGTACTGGCCCGGACCCTGGCCGCGCGCGGGGAGCGCGTGATCACGCAGAAATTCATCCAGACGGGCTGCGACGGTCTGTCGGAGGATATCGAAACCCACCGCCGGATCATGGGTATCGGTCTGCTCCCGGAGGACGAGGACGGCACGACCTGCCCGATCGTGTTCACCTATCCGGCCTCGCCGCATCTGGCCGCGGCGATCGACGGACGCGACATCGACCTGACGCTGATCGGCCGGAGCACGGAGAAGCTGCTGCAGAAATACGACACGGTGCTGATCGAAGGCGCCGGCGGCCTGTACGTCCCGCTGTCGGAGGCATACCAGACGATCGATTACGTTGCCGAGCACGGCCTGCCGGTCATACTGGTCACCTCGCCCCGTCTGGGCAGCATCAATCACACGCTGCTGAGCCTCGAAGCCTGCCGCAGCCGGAACATCGAAGTGGCGGCCGTCGCATACAACCTGTACCCGCCCGCTCCCGCTCCGATCGTCCGTGACACCCGGACCTACCTGAAAGCCTATCTCGCCGGCCGTTTCCCTGCCACGCGGTGGTTCGAGGTCGACGACCGCTACGAGTTGATCGAGCCCGCACGCTGCACCGGCCCAAGCGAAAAAAATGCGGATTAAACGAGGGGGGAGCGTTTTCACGCGACCGCCCGTGCGAGTCGGATATTCCCCGCAAGCAGGCAACGAGCGAGGCTCGGCCCCCCTGCTCCTTTCCGGACGACCGTCGCAAAAGCGATGAAACGCCGCGATCGCCTCAAAATAAAATCTTCCCGATCGACATAGCGTTTAGTGCTTTTATTCTTTCATACCCGTCCAGGCACGGAACGGCTACGGAGAGGGCAAGACGCCGGAGGCGCCGGTCGCCTCGTGCCGGGAATTCCGCTATGCCGGACAGCAGCAGGGAGTCGAGCCGGAGCTGTCGCCGAACACGCCGGAGCACTTTATCCGCCGGGATATGCCTCTGTTCGAGGAGGCGTTCGAGACGGCCGCTGTCGGGAAGGACGAGGTGCCGCTCTCGCAGGTCGGAACGGCGCTCAAGAAGCTGATGCCCAAGTATCGTATCAAGCGTTACGGATGCAAAACGCTCGGAGAGCTGTACGAGAGGCTCGACCGGTACGAACTCGTCAAAACGGAGAAAGGGGTGGCGGGGATAGTGAGAAGGAAAGGAAACGACGATTATAATTGAATTCCAGATGATTCCAACCAAAATTTCACCAAACTTCCGTTTAGATCGCAGCAATTCTACGTTGGATAAAGTCTCAAAAATCGCTGCTCATTGCTTATATTTATGGAGGTTGTCTGGCTTTTGACATTCAAAGAAAGAACTTTCTCAAATTTACAGAATTATCCGAGAACAAACAAGCCGCGACGATTTTCGTCGCGGCTTGTTTCAATCTCCGAAACAAATTTATCTGTCGGGTTGCAAACCATCCGGAAGATATTTTTTGATATGCTGTTTCACATAATCCAATCGAGTCAAATTAATGCCTTGTTCACAAGCGCTTTTTTGTTGGGAAGCGTAAAAACCAAGTAATATACCGGGAAATATAATATTGGTACTTATTTCTTCTTTTCCTTCCCGCATTTCTTGTTCTATATAATCTTTAATCACATAAACTTCATGAGCATAACACATTTCAATAAGAACCTGATATTCTTTTAAGAAATCGGTCAATTCATCAATCATTTTTTTGACCTCTTTCTTATCATTTTCATTTCTCGAACGTCCATATTCAAGTCTGACTACATGATTCAATGTATCGAGTTTCCATATGGCAACAAACTGAACGTTATTGTCCAACATCTGTGCTACACAACTGTCCCCGTACATCGTTATCAACGACTGGGCAATCCGTGCAGTATTACGATAGGGACAACAAAAATCCGTCGAAATTTTCTGCGCCGAAAGCAATGAAGCGCTTATTCCCATAAGCACATTCATCAATAATATTTTTCTCCACATGACTTTCGATTTATTTTCCGTAAGTATCTTTTATCAGTTTCTGCAAACTGAAAGGCGCTACCGTAGTTTTTTCCAATAATTTATATTTCCATGATTTGCCTGTTTGTTGAATTCGGCATACCGATTCGCTGCATTTATATATTCTGTGACGAATTCCGAGGATATTACCGTTTGAACACCTATAATCGAGTTCTCTTCCGTAAAGTTCCTCTTTATTATTTTATGTTGAAAATCTTTCATTCCGATTATCACGCTGATAGGCATGGAACAATTCTTCGACCAATACGTGGCCACCGATAAAAAGAGGTACCTTCAAGAAACATCATAGTACCCGAAAGAGGAGGTCCCGTCGCTCACCGACAATTTCACTCCATCGGCCGAATAAGCGTACTTCGCTTCGGGCGTATCGTCCGCTCCCGTTACCTCTTGTAACAAATTTAGCGAGTCGTAGCTAAATCGCAAGTCCCCGACCGCATCTTTTTCATATTGCCGTTCGAGTCGTAACTATAGCCCATTCACACAATAGGACCGGGAACGTACACGTCGTTCGCAGTACCGGAAGCCGTGGCGCGCTCGGTCAGATAACCCAACCGATTTCCCTTCGTACTCATGGAACAAATCGTCGACCGGCATGACTCCCCATGTGCGCTTGAGCATCCGGATGTTGCCGTTACGGTCGTAGCCGAGGCCCGATCGGAAACGGTCGAGTTTTCATTCACTGGCTGTTTACATCGATACCTGCGCGAATCCTGACAAAAGCCGTATATTTCAAGGCCATCGGCTTTCCCCGCGCGACAAGCGGTATCACCGACACGCACACGACTGTTCCTGAACTCCGTGTCACGGGTATCGTCTTTCAAGCAATCGAAAGGACTGAAACCGTCGGCACACCTACACACACCGGCATATTAATCAACAGCTTACGTAAAACAATATCCGAAATTGCAAACGGTTTTCGATCGAAATAGAAGATTTCGTCCTAATCCGAATGCGAATAATCCGAAACTTAATATCTTTGCGGCCGAATCGGTTTCGGAGGCATTTCGCTGTCGTCCGGATGAAAAGGGAATCGGGTGGAAATCCCGGACAGTCCCGCTGCCGTGAAGCTCCGTTCAACGTCTCGAGACAGTCAGAATTGCCACCGACCCTGAGGTCGGGAAGGCCTCGAGAAAAGAGTCGGTCAGAAGACCTGCCGGTTCATTGCAAGGGCCGTTCCCGCTCGAGAAACGGCAGGCGGTTGTTTTTTATCCGATAAAAGAGGAGAGGGCCGCTTAGGAGCATACCCGAGCGATTCGCCACGGCACAACGCTGCTCCCGAGGCACGATCTCTCGCCGATGGCCGATCGGAACGGACCGGAATACGTTTTTTGTTCATTCTCGATGGAAGCGACGACTATGGAGAAGACGCAACACTCGGAAAAGCTTCTGCTACGGAAGCTCGACCTGCTGCTGCGCACGGGTAAATTGCTGATGGAAAGCGCAGCGGACACGAGCCGCATCATGCGCAACATGAAACGCACGGCCGCCTACCTGGGGCTGCCGGACGAGCATCTGCACATTTACATCAACTACAACATGCTCATGGTCAACCTGAGCGACAGCGAGCATTCGTTTTCCAAGTTCCAGCGATGCGAGAAGCACGGGATCAACATGACGGCCATTTCGGCCGTCAGCAAGCTTTCATGGCGTGCGATCCGGGAAGACTATTCGCTGGAAAGGTACGAGGAAGAGCTGGAAAACATCCGCAGCAGGAAACGCAATTACACCCCTTGGCAAGTAGCGGTCGGCGCCGGGTTCGCCTGCGGCGGATTCTGCATCCAGTTCGGTTGCGACTGGCCGGCGTTCCTCTATGCTTCCATTGCGGCCATTCTCGGGTTCCGCCTGCGGGCCGTACTCAACGAGCTGGGGTCCAACCATTATATGAACATCGCCGTCGCCGCATTCGTCTCCACTTTGCTGGCATGGGCTTCCGCTTTCGTCTCGACGCTCGATCTGCCCGCCCCTCTTCATACGCTGCTCCACTCCGACACGCCGTGGCATCCGCTGATGGCCTGCGCCCTTTTCATCGTGCCGGGAGTCCCGCTGATCAACTTCGTCAGCGACATGCTCGACAGCTATGTACAGATAGGCATTACGAGAGCCGTCAATACGCTGCTGATCGTCGTCGCCATGGCGTTCGGCATCGCCTTGGCCGTCCATGTCTGCGGCATCGACAATTTCGTGAAGGACCTGAGCATGACGCCCCATCACACCTACCTCGAGTTCGCCGTCGCCGCGGCCATATCGGCCGTCGGATTCTCCATGATTTTCAACATTCCGCGTCGCCTGCTCTGGGTCGTGGCCGTCGGCGGCATCATTGCCGTCTGTACCCGAAACTTCGTCAATCTCGGGCCCAGCAATCATAACATCGGTCTGGACTGGGGACCGGTCATCGGGTCTCTGGTCGGCTCCGCCCTGATCAGCATAATCGTCACGAGGGCCGTCCACTGGTTTCATACTCCCCATCACTGCCTCTCGATTCCGAGCGTCATTCCGATGATTCCGGGCGTACTGGTGTATCGGGCGCTCTTCGCCTTCATCGACATGAGCGGCGTCGTAGGCGAAGTGACCATCGCGATGAACAATGCCATTCAGGCCTCTCTCATTATTCTCTGCATCGCCGTCGGGGTCGCCATTCCGAATATTTTCGCACGTCGCTGGATCGCTCCGAAACGTCAGAAACAATTGAAACGACTGATCGAGGAGCGCAGGCAGCGCGGCAAGTTCGTCGACCTGAATTACATCGACTGACCCTATCTCGCGCTCTCGCCGATCGGTGGGTTTCCGCAACCTCGTGCCGCCCACCGAACGAGCCTACTCGCGATCGGACGTTCATTCTTATGAAGAATCGCGGCAGCCCCTAAAAAATGAACGTACCGGCCCGGGGACAAAAAACAGAATATACAGGAAATATCGGGATAAATACCTCGTTTATTCCATAAAGGAAATACCTTTCGGATGATTATTCTCATCGCAGGAGATACCCACACAGGCAAGACTTTGCTGGCGCAAAGACTATTGGAAAAGTATCAATATCCCTATCTGTCGATAGACCATTTGAAAATGGGGCTTATCAGAAGCGGACGGTGCAGTCTTTCCGCCGACAGCAGCGATGCAGCACTGACGGAGTATTTGTGGCCGATCGTTCGGGAGATGGTAAAAACCTGCATCGAGAACTCTCAAAACATGATCGTGGAAGGCTGCTATATTCCCTTTGGCTGGGAAAAGGATTTCTCAGCGGAAGATCTACAACGAATAAAATATGTTTGCCTAATATTCAGCAGGAAATATATAGAGAATCACTTCTGCGACATTTTGCGGTTTGAAAAGGCCATAGAGAGCCGACCGCCTTTCACGGATTTATCTATCGAGAAATTGATAAGGGCCAATGAGTATAATTTAGAACAGTGCGAACTGCGAAATTATAACCGTATTCTGATAGAGAATAATTATCAAATTGACACGGACGACATATAGTTTTACGACAGGGCGATCGTAGGACTGAACTTGCTTTAGCTTTTACGTCGAAAAGCGTCCGACAGCATAGCACCGAAAACCGCTGAAATTCGCACGACGGTCCAATCGCTGCTCCTGCTCCTCAGATTCTCCACCAAAATCTATTTATCAAGATGCGGCTGATAATGACCGACGACTACTCGGTAAATATGTCCACGTTGTTCTATATACAAAAGACGCCGACAGATCAACGTCGTCAATCCCTTCCGCGCAACGGCCGCTCGGGGAAATCCTACGCCGTAGTCAATCGGTCCATCAAGCAGCAAATCGAGAAGGGATTTTCGATGTATATCTACGATTTCATGTTCGACGGCCTTTCCGTCAACCGCCTATAACCACCTGCATATCCACATGCAGGATTATAAGTTCCCCCTAAATTCTACATCATCAACCTCAACGACCCGCACCACAGTCGCCACTGCCATCCGATCCACCGCGATTTTTGACCGACATCTCGAACGCCCACGAGTGACCATGCTACTGCGGTAATGATATCGTAGTCTATAAACGCCTACCATTCACGTTTTCTCAGCGGAAGCCTATGTTTCAAGGACAGGCTTTGTCAAGAGGAAGTTATGATGTTATCTGACAGCCCTGATATGAGCTATTTCGATCTCGGAGTTAGTGACTGGAAAAACCCAAACCGGAACGATTTAGGTATAGACGCAAAAAAGGCACGCAGTATAAACTACGTGCCCGATAAAAGTACAATCAGAATCCAAGTTTCGCGGCAACCCGCTTACTTAAAATAAACAGGCTCCCAACAAATTCACAGCAAATGTACAACCAAATTGCGAATCCAGCGCTCCATACGGCCCTATTCTGCTTTGTACATCCGAAAATAGTCCATGCGTTAATCGAATACTTTCAGGCAAAGGATGGATCCTTGAATGTTGATCACAGGCGAAGTGCTGCACTCCCCGCTTTTCCGGTCGTATGAAAAGAGTCCCACTCCGTTGGATTCGGAGACCACGCCGAAGAGTACTTTGTCCCCGTAATGGTTGATTGCACAACTGTACGCATTGGAGCGGGGCAAGTCCAATACTTGAGCTGTGCAGTCGTAAATGTTACCTTTAAACGAATAATTGGTTTTGTCGTTCACGAAATCGGCAGGGTTGGAAGCATACGCAGGGCAGTAACCGAAAAAATACACCTCACCGTCGCCAACATAGTGATAATTCATCACATACTGTAATTTTCCACCTTGTACTCCGGTCCAGTCCTTGCCTGTTAGCTGGAAACAATAGTCCGGATCGAATTCCGTCTGTCCGCTCTTGATCCGCAATAGGCCACTGTGCCGCGCAGGATCAAAACCGTAGGAGCCCCAGCACGGAATGTATAGGTCGTTTTTCTCATCGAGAAACATACCGCTCTCGCCAATGGCAGTAGCAGCCGAAAGACGGCTGTCCGAGATCATTTTGATGATCTGATCCGTTTCGGCATCAATCAGCAGCATATATGCACCTTTATCTACTGCCATGGGTGGCTGACCGAATTGCCCTAAGCCACAGTAGATAATCCCGTCACGCAAGAACATACCCATAGGATTAGGCGTATCGTTCTCATTGATACCGTATCCTTTACTTGCCACATCGATCTCTCCGGTTTTTTGCATAGTGGTAGGATTGAAGATGACAATCTTGTTGTCCATCATGGCCGTGGCATACGCTTTCGTATCGCTGATTACGCATACGTGCGAAACTGTCGCACTGGCTCCACCTACGTTGATTCGTCCCAGCTCCGTGAGCGTTCCGTCGTCGTTACGAGAAAACTTACGCACGTCCCCGCCCGACATGCCCTCCACAATGAAAACCCAATCTTTGTAGGGTACAATGTAGTTCGACGTTCTGATCTCCTGTGCCTCGTCGAAAGCCGGATTGCTTACCGAGATATCTTGAATAGGCAACAAATAGCTAACCTGTGAGGTAGGTAACATATCGACCGTGGCAAGTATCTTGGCCTTCTCATTACCCTCCCCGTCACCACCTCCTTTTTCTTTTTCACAAGAGACAAACATTACGCCCGCCACCAAAAGGCAAGCGCCTGTCATAAACAAATTTTTCTTCATAGCTGTTTAATTGATTTATTCGGTTTATAAACTGATCTTGTCAGATATTGCCACAAGTCTTCGCTCCCAGTTTACCAATCAAGTGTCGTAAAGCGCACTTTCAGAGTAAAAGTCCGTCCAGCCAACGGATAATTGAAATTGGTCATTTCCGGTGTATCGAACAAGTTGTGACACTCCACCCCTAAAATGACTTTGCGATTCAAAATACCGTATTCGAGTCCCAGCGTATGTATGCAAGCCGAGGGAATTTTGTAATTCTGATGTTTGCTCAATTCATATCCGTAATAGTATTTATCCGTATAACCGCCTTCGTAGTATATGCGTGTGTATTGGCCTTTGCCTCCGAACAAGTTGTCTTTGCGGTAGTCCGCCATCCAATTGAAATACAGAATCGG
>CABUJP010000086.1:0-11083 GCA_902491835.1 uncultured Alistipes sp.
TTCGTACCCGGCCGAAACGGCAAGAACGCCTCGCCCGAAGGGGAGGGTGGCGGTCCCACCAGCGTTCGAGGGGGGTAGCAGTCCCGCCGGCATCTTTTTTCGGAGACAATCCGGCTCAACGGCTCGGCCGGACATCCGCATTCGATGGCCGGATACCGACGACCCGAAAAACGGGAAACGGAAAGCACAGGGCTTGAGCAATGGTTTCGTACCCGGCCGAAACGACAAAAACGCCTCGCCCGAAGGGGAGGGCGGCACTCCCACCAGCGCACGAAGAGAGGGGTAGCGGTCTTTCCGGCGTCTTTCTTCGGAGGCGACCCGACTCAACGGCTCGGCCGGACATCCGCTGCCCGGCAATCGTAATTCGGACCGGAGAAAACATGAGGAAACGTACCCGGTCGACCGGCAAGCCCGGACTTCCGTCTGCCGACCCGAAGCGGTTCCGCCCCACAAAAGCGAAGACAAAGAAAACGCCTTGCCGGTTCCGCATCCGAATACTCCATCATTTCGCCGGCCGATATGAAACGTCCCCCGGAACGCGGCACGCCTTTCAGGCCCGCAGGAAACAAATCACGCGCTCCAGCCGGACACAAGCCGGTTCCGCAAAGCGACAGCGAACTATTCGTGATGATAAGGCTCGTTGCGGATGATCGTAAAAGCCCGATAGAGCTGCTCGGCGAAAAGGGCGCGCACGATCTGATGGGAAAAGGTCATGGCCGAGAGCGACAGCCGGCCGTCGGCCCGCTCGTACACCTTCGGCGAGAAACCGTAAGGCCCGCCTATCACGAAGCAGAGCCTGCGCAGTCCGCTATTCATCCGCTTTTGTAGCCACAGCGCGAAATCGACCGAGCGCAGCTGAACCCCCTTTTCGTCGAGCAGCACGACATAGTCGCCCTCGCCGAACTGCCGCAACAGCGCCTCACCCTCCTGCCGCTTCTGGCTTTCGGCCGACAGGCTCCGGGTATTCTTCAGGTCGGGCAGTTCCGTAAGCGTCACCTTCGCATAGAAATTCAAGCGCTTCAGATAAGCCGCCACGAGCGAGCGCACTTCGGCCTGGTCGGTCTTGCCGACGACGATCAGATCGACTTTCATCGGCGGCGCGCGGAGGCTTTGCCCTTGGGTTTGGCGGCCGGCTGCTTCTGAGCGGCGGCCGAGTTCAGGTAGGTCCGCCCGTCACGGGTGGCCGGGAAATCGAAATCGGAGTTCCACTGCCCCCGCGCGTCGCGGTAGGTGACCAGATGCAGCGAATCGGCTGCCTTGAGCCACTGGTAAGCCTTGTAGAGGTTATACCCGTTGCCGCAACGACCGCCGAGCGACAGTGCGACGACCGACGTGTGATTCTTGCTCCGTCCCTGCATGGCGCACACCCGATCGATGAACTGAGGCAGGAAATCCGGCGCATTGGCCACCGAGCCGCCGACATTCGGATCGTCCGTCCGGTATCCGGCGTTGACGTTGGCCTGATCGATCACATAACAGCCCACGCGGTCGCACAAGTCGTAGAACCAGGCCGGCTGCGGATAGCTGACGCAAACCGTGTTGAATCCTCCTCTTTTTAGCGCCTTCAGCTCTCGCTCGGTCGCAGCAGCGTCCGGAGCCGCATCGTAGTCGGCCGCCGTCAGCGATGCCCTGCTGCCGTTGATCCACAGCTCCCCGTCGCGCAACTCCACGTCCTTGAACCCGAACCGCAGCGGGATATACTCGATGATACGCCCGTCGCGGCGCGTATAGAGCATCAGTTCGTACAGCGTCGGAGCGTCGGGCGTCCAAGCCGACTTCATCACATGGTAGAGCAGCTCGTGACAACGGATCGTGTCGGTGCTCTCGCCGGGAATCTCCCGCTCGACGAGGTTGTACGTCAGCAGCTTGCCGGCCGGCGAATAGATGTCGTAACCGAGCGTGACTTTCTCGGCGCTGCGGTAAGAGTTCGACATCACCACGGCGAAGTCGACGTTGCCGTGCACCCGAGCCGAATCGGGACTCGTCTCGACGACGAAATCCTCGATCCGCAACTTCGGCTGCGAGTAAAGATAAATCTTGCCAAGCGTCCCGGCGGCCGTCTGCGGAATCAGCGTTTCCATCCAGTTGCCCGCCGAGAAGCCGTACACCTCGATAGCAATCGTATTCACGCCGTCGGTCACGGCCGGGGAAATCGGAAATTCGGCGGGCGTACGGCTGTCGTTCGCGTAGCCGATCCGCCGTCCGTTCACATAAAGCGAATAGCCCCCTCCCCCCCCCTCGACATGCAGGAACAGGTCGCGGTCGAGCCACAAGTAGGGAATCTCTATTTGGGCACGGTACTGCACCAGCGGAATCTCGGCAGGCAGCTGCGGCGGCACGAGCCCTTCGAGCGGCGAGGCTCCCGGCACCGGAGCCGTGTTCGGCAACTCGGTCTGCTGCCACAGGGCGGCCGAGAAAGAGGGCAGATAGAAGTCGCGTTCCCCTCCCGAGGCCGTCGTCGAATGGCGCACCCGCCACTTGCCCTCGAGGGACACGTAATGGGGGGACCGGGAGGGATCGTCGGTCTCGGCCTGCTCGCGGGTCGAATAGCTGACGAATTCGGGCCGGGAGTCGGCCTTGCCTTCCGAGGCGACCGACGGATCGGTCCAAAAGTCCCCCGGTGCGTTCTGGGCACCGAGCGCGCCGAACACCAGCAGGCTCAGCACGGACAGGCAAACAGTTCTTTTCATGGTATAGCGAATCGGAATCCTTGCGTTTCTGTTTTTCTATTTTTGCTCTCCGCAACCCGCCGCTCCCGAGACGTAAAGCACGGCAACGGCGACGCCGCATGCGGCGTCGCGGGCGCTACTTCTGGCGGAAGAAAATCTGAATCGGCACTCCCTTGAAGTCCCACCGCTCGCGGATCTTGTTCTCCAGAAAGCGACGGTATCCCTCCTTGATATACTGCGGCAAATTGACGAAGAAAGCGAAAGCCGGAGTCGGAGAGGCCAGTTGAGTGACATACTTGATACGAATGTACTTGCCCTTAGTCGACGGCGGAGGCGTCTGCTCGATGATCGGCAGCAGATACTCGTTCAGCGCCGAGGTCGGAATCCGGCGGATGCGCGCGTAATAGACGTTCATGGCCGTCTGCAGCACGTCCAGAATACGCTGCTTGTTCAGCACCGACGTGAAGACGATCGGCACGTCGTCGAACGGAGCGATACGACGACGGATGCTCTCGGCATACTCCTTCATCGTGTTGCTGCTCTTTTCGACCAAGTCCCACTTGTTGATGACGATCACGCAACCTTTCTTGTTCCGCTCGATCAGGCGGAAGATGTTCATGTCCTGAGCCTCTACTCCGGCCGACGCGTCGATCATCAGGATGCAGACGTCGGACGACTCGATCGAACGGATCGAGCGCAACACGGAGTAGAACTCCAGATCGTCGGTCACCTTGGTTTTCTTGCGCAAGCCGGCCGTGTCGATCAGATAGAAGTCCATGCCGAACTTGTTGTAGCGCGTCAGGATCGAGTCGCGCGTCGTCCCGGCGATCGGCGTCACGATGTTGCGCTCACGGTCCAGCAGGGCGTTCGTCAGCGAGGACTTGCCGACGTTCGGACGGCCTACGATCGCGAACTTGGGCAGATCGTCCGTCTGCTCGGCCTCCGTGTCGGGCGGCAGCGCGGCTACGACGGCATCCATCAGATCCCCCGTCCCGCTGCCGCTGATCGACGAAATGCAGTAGGGATCGCCCAGACCGAGCGCATAGAACTCGTGCGAGCCGTACACCAGACTGTTGTTATCCACCTTGTTGACGACGAGAATCACCTTTTTCGACGTGCGGCGCAGCAGATCGGCCACCGCCATGTCCAAATCGGTAATCCCGGTCGACACCTCGACAAGGAACAAGATCACGTCGGCCTCCTCGACGGCCAGCACCACCTGCTTGCGGATTTCCTCCTCGAAAATATCCTCTCCGCCCAGCGCGTATCCGCCCGTATCGATCACCGAAAACTCGCGGCCGTTCCAGTCGGTCTTGCCGTAATGGCGGTCGCGCGTCGTGCCGGCCGTATCGTTCACGATCGCCTTGCGCATGCCGACCAAGCGGTTGAACAGCGTGCTCTTACCGACGTTCGGGCGCCCCACGATAGCTACTATACTCATCTTATACTGACTTCAGATTAACCCATGCGATTCTCCGCACAATACAAAGATACGCATTTTTACCAAAAAACCGGCTCGCTCCGCCGCCCCCGACGCTTTCCGAAAGCAGCGAACGCTCCATGCGGCGCGTCCGGGAACCGCATATGGAAACCACGCGCGCATGCCGACCAAGCGGTCGAACAGCGTGCTTTTGCCAACGTTCGGGCGCCTCACGATAGCTACTATACTCATCTTATACTGATTTCAGATTGCCCCATACGGTTTTCCGCAAGGAAAGCCGCGTACAAGCCGGCCAAGCAGAACGGAACAGAAACGCCCCGAACGGAATCCGCCAACCCGACGCCGTACCCGTCCTGCGACCGGCTACCGCTCGCCCCGGACGGCACGGAAATCGGCCTCGCGCTGCTCGGGCGCATCGATGCCGTAGCCGGTAGCCATGACGGGAGCCCGGTCGCGCAAGGCATCCTGCCCGACGGCCGCCTCCAGCGCACGGCGGTCGTCGGCTCCCTGACGGACGAGCTCTCCGATGTCGGCCGATCCGATGCTTTCTTCCGGCTTGCCGAGCAGTACGGACAGGGCGTACAGCGCCCAACGGCGCGCGTCGGCCTCGTAGCTCCGGTCGATCTCGCGGAAAGCCTCTCCCAGACGATCCAGATCATCGATCTCGCCTCGATCCACGCGGTCGAGCAGCGCCTCGACACGGGTGCGGGGCGCGATCAGGCCGGCCAGATCGACCCACTGCCGGAGCGACGCGTCCGGTCGGACATCGGCCATCCCTTCGCTCAGCAGTCCGGCCAAATAAGAGCGCAGAGCCTGCCGGTAGAGCACGAGTCCCT
The DNA here is from genome assembly GCA_902491835.1 of uncultured Alistipes sp. Taxonomy (GTDB): domain Bacteria; phylum Bacteroidota; class Bacteroidia; order Bacteroidales; family Rikenellaceae; genus Alistipes_A. The sequence continues at coordinate 4,947 of CABUJP010000086.1, forward strand.
TGCGGAGCGAAGGCATCTTGATCTTCACCCGGTTCCACGTGACGGCCTCGGCCGTGGGATGGCGCTCGAGCAGCGTCTCGCACTCGCCTATGGCGTCGAGTACCCGGCCGGCCGTATAGGGATTCATCATATCGTAGCGGATCAGGTCGTGCGTGACTCCCCGTCGGCGGTCGCGCCGGGGCCACTTGCCGATGTCGCGGGCCGTCCCGCAACTGCGGATATTGACGGCGGGCAGCAATACCGAGTCGCCGGCCTCCTCGACCAGATACGAAAATGGCATCCGTTCGGTATCGTGATGATTGTAGTGACGGCCGGTCACGATCGTGAACGCGCCGGTCGAAGCGGGCAACAGCACATAGGCATCGCTGCCGAACTTGCATCCCCGCAGGTGAACCCCCTGATGTACGGGTCCCGACTTGTACATATGATTGCTCTGGTTGGCTCCGCTACCGGCATTGAAAAACGAGAAGTATCCGGCGATCAGCAGCGTCGAACGATGATGCGAAACGGTATACGGCCCGGCGAAAACGGCGCACGCCTCGCCGTGATTGAGGTGGCTGTTCGCAAAAAAGAGCGAGTTCTCGGCCGAGAACCCGTTCTCGATCACCACGCCCTCGCCGACGAAACAGCGGCGCAGCATCGATCCGGTATCGACCGTAGCCGAGCAAGCGATGACGAAGTCGCTCGCCGTCACGCCCGAGCCGATCCTCGAGGGGGACCCGAACGTACTGTTCAGCGTTCCGTTGCAGAGCGACGCGGCTCCGTCGATCGAAGCGCCCTCTCCGACCGAGACATTGAGCAGCGACAGCGTGTTGACCACCGAGCTGCCCCGGCCGATCGCGCCGCGCGACGCTGTCCGGCTCTCGGCATAGCGGGCGATCAGGTCGCACAGCCGCTCGACGGTCCGAGTCCGGTGGCGGTACATGGCCAGCACGTAAGCGATCTGGGCCGTCAAGCCGTCGCATATCGGGACCTCGCGCCCCCCGGCTTCGTTGATCGTCGCGACCTCGACCCCGTTCCCGAACGACGAGGGCCCGTCGCAGATGATCTGCCCGACGTTCTCGATCACCGCGCCGTCGTCCACGTCATACCGGGCCATATAGCGTCCGACATTGGCGATCAGCACGCCGTCGCCCACCGTACAGTCGTGAAGCGCCGCGCGGTATATGCCGCTGCGGCGAACCACGCCTCCCGGCAGCTCGACCGGCGTACCGTTGGCGCCCAGACGAACCGTGCCGCCGAAGTGGGCGTCGCGGACGAAGTCGGTCCGGAACCCGTCCCCCACTTCGATCGAGTCCCACGAGTCGGACGTGCACCCCTGCGCCTGCAAGGCCGCTCTTTGGAGGTCGGAAAGCTTGCGATACGCTTTTTTCATGCTTCGTATTTGTATGGCGTTGCCGCGACCTATCCGCAAAACAGGGACCGAAAGCCCCGTCTTCTCCGAATCGGCAAGCGCCGTTTCCGGCAAATATGACCCATTATTTCAATATTAGCAAATTAGTATGTAGCTTTGCAGGAGCGCGCTCTTCCGGAACCGGGCCCGAGCGGGGAAACGCCGCGAGGTCCGCCGGCAGCCCTCTTCGGCGGATGCAACGTTTCGGACCGCAATAACATCTATACAAAATACGTTATTCCCTTGCATTGCGATACGCATGCAAGCTTTCGACCGAACGAATGACAAATCGCAAGAATCAATGAACAATAAACCGCAAAACATGAAAAAGCTATTGCTTCTGATGGCAGGGTGCGCCGCCCTGTTCTCTTCCTGCCTGAAAGGTTACGAAGGAACCAGCGCTCCGTCGACGCTGCCCTACTATTCCCTTTACATCAACACGATGAACCAAGGCGTGTTCTCGCTCGATCCTTTCGACGTCGCATTCCGGCTCAACACGCTGATCGTCGAGGGAAACGGCGACTACGAGGCTGCTCCTCAGGGAGTCAGAGACACGCTGTTCGCTCCGGGAACGATCCTCAGCTACAACGAGACGGACGGCCGCTATACCCTTCAGTACAACGGTCGGGCCCCTCTCCTGAAAAACGACTATACGCGCATGGGAGACTTGGTAATCAAGACCAACGGATACGCCACGCTGACCGAGCCGGGAGCGCGCTGGAACATCGAGTTCCCCAGCGAAACGAAATACAGAATCGTCGACGGAACAGCCTCGGTAAGCATGGCCTCTACCAGCTACATAGTCAGCCTGACGAGCACGAACCAGTGGGCCGTTACGATGAGCGGAATGGCCACGACGCAATCGGCCAACAACCTGAGCTCGGACTGGAACGGCACCTACCGGATCGTGCAGCTCTCCGGCGATCAGACGTACGATGCGATCAAATCCTCGCATTACACGATCTCGACGGAGATACTCTACGGCAAGTCGATGTACGAAATGTACACGTCTTCCGACAAGAACGAGCTGCGAATCAACGCAAGCACCTCCGTTCCGTTTTATTATAACCCGGAATGCTCGACCCGTAATCCCGTCGCCCAAGGAAAGCTGACGATCTATTTGGCGAGCGACGTGGCGGGACAGTACCCGATCGACATCGAGCTCCTCGGAGAGAACAATCCGAAACTGTGCAACCCCAAGACCAAAGTCACCATCGGGGAATATTCGGACGAATACGGAGGCAGTAACTGATCCGCCGTTCTCCAATTGATTTCCGTCCAAGCGCCCGAATCGACCGAATTCGGGCGCTTTCGCTGTTATTCCTCCGATAGGGAAAAGAAGAACGAGACCCGGCCGGACCGTCCGCCGACAGCCATTTTCGGAACCCGGGAGAACGACTTTTGAATTAAATTTACGATATTTGCGTTCTGAACCGCTCCCCGACGCCGTGACAAAGGCATGCCTCGCTATGATCACGATGCAGGGAGAGGATGACGCGCAAACTACTAAAAGACGAAATATGCCTGAAAGCAGAACAAAAATCGCGGAGCTGCTCCGATCGACGGCGCCGGGAACGGACGTGGTCGTCAAGGGATGGGTACGGACCAAGCGGGGAAACAAGAACGTGGCCTTCATCGCCGTCAACGACGGCTCGGTCATCCACAATATTCAGATCGTGGCCGATGTCGCCCGTTTCGACGATAGCTTGCTCAAGAAGATCACAACCGGATCGTGCATAAAGGTCGAGGGCCGTTTGGTCGAGTCGCTCGGCTCGGGGCAGCCCGTCGAGGTGCAAGCCGAGCGCATCGAGCTGTACGGCGGTGCCGACCCGGAAACCTATCCGCTGCAGAAAAAGGGACACACGCTCGAATTCCTGCGCGAGATCGCCTATTTGCGCCCGCGCACGAACACGTTCGGGGCCGTGCTGCGCATCCGCCACGCCATGGCCTACGCGATACACAAGTATTTCAACGACCGGGGATTCTTCTATCTCCACACCCCGCTGATCACGGGCAGCGACGCCGAAGGCGCCGGAGCCATGTTTCAGGTCACGACGCTCGACCTGAACAACGTGCCGAGGAACGACGCAGGAGAGACAGACTATGCGCAGGACTTTTTCGGCAAGCCTTGCAACCTGACCGTGTCGGGCCAGCTCGAGGGAGAGCTCGGCGCGCTGGCGCTGGCGCAGATCTACACGTTCGGGCCGACGTTCCGGGCCGAGAACTCGAATACGCCCCGACACCTGGCCGAATTCTGGATGATCGAGCCCGAAATGGCGTTCTATGAGCTGGAGGACAACATGGAACTGGCCGAGGACTTCCTCAAGTACCTGATCCGGTACGCGCTCGAAAACTGCGCGGACGATCTGGCGTTTCTGGCCAAGATGTACGACGGAGAGCTGCTCGAGCGGCTCTGCTTCGTCGTCGAGAACGATTTCGTGCGGCTGGACTACACCGAAGGGATCGAAATCCTCGAGAAAAGCGGCGAGAAGTTCGAGTTCCCGGTCAGCTGGGGCCTCGACCTGCAGAGCGAGCACGAGCGCTATCTGGTCGAGCGTCACTTCAAGAAGCCGGTTATCCTGATCAACTACCCGAAAGAGATCAAGGCGTTCTACATGAAGCAGAACGAGGACGGCAAGACGGTGCGCGCCATGGACGTGCTGTTCCCGAAGATCGGAGAGATCATCGGCGGCTCGCAGCGCGAAGAGAACCTCGACAAACTGCAAGCCCGGGTCGACGAACTGGGCATTCCGCAAAAGGACATCTGGTGGTACCTCGACACGAGGCGATGGGGCAGCGCGCCGCACAGCGGCTTCGGGCTCGGATTCGAGCGGTTGCTGCTGTTCGTCACGGGCATGGCCAACATACGCGACGTGATCCCGTTCCCCCGCACGCCGAAAAGCGCCGAATTCTAAGCGTTGTCCGATTGTGCGATCCGCAAACGAAAGATCGCTATCACTTGCGACTTATCACGACACAAAGTCCCCTTTCACGGGGGCTTTTGTCAAATAGATTATGCGTATCTTTGTCCTATACGAACCGAGCATGCCATAATTTATTTAACCGCTATGAAATATGTCTAACATCAACCAACGCCAGGTACAGAAACTGCTGCAGAAACTATCGCCGCAGCAGATCCAGATGATCAAGTTGCTGGAGTTGCCCGCCGTTCAGCTCGAACAGCGCGTCAAGCAAGAGATCGAGGAGAATCCCGTACTGGAGGAAGAAGCCACCGAGGAAAACGACGAGCAGCAAACCAAGGAGGTCTCCGTCGAGGAATACTTCGCCGAGGACGATACGCCGCGATACAAATATCACGCCAACAATTACTCGAAGGACGACCAGAAACGTCCCGTCTACCTGACCGAAGGAATGTCGTTCCACGAGAACCTGATCGAGCAGCTCGGTTTCAAAAATCTCTCCCCGCACGAGATGACCCTCGGACAATACCTGATCGGCAGCATCGACGACGACGGATACCTGCGGCGCAGCCTGAGCTCGATCGCGGACGACATCGCGTTCAGCCTCGGAATCGAGACGACCGAGCAGGAACTGGAAAGCGTGCTGAAGGTTATCCACGAGCTGGAGCCCACGGGCGTCGGATCGCGCAACCTGCAGGAGTGCCTGCTGCTCCAGATGCATGCCATGCCCCAGCACAGCGAGGCTCAGAAACTGGCTCTGAAAATACTGACCAACTATTTCGACGAGTTCACGAAAAAGCATTACGAAAAGTTGATGTCGCGGCTAAGCGTCGGCGAGGACGAGTTTCGGGACGCGATCGAGGAGATCGTCCGCCTGTCGCCCAAGCCCGGCAACCTGTACAGCGACGGGAAGAACGACAACCAGCCTTATATCATACCGGACTTTACGCTCGACTACCAGAACGGCATCTTCGAGCTGAGCCTCAACTCGTCGAACATCCCCGACATCAAGGTCAACCGGCGCTACGTCGAGATGATCCGCGAGATGGCTACCCGGGGCGGACAGAGCACCGCGGCCGACCGCGAGGCGCTCCAGTTCGTCAAGAACAAGATCGACTCGGCCAAATGGTTCATTTCGGCGATCAAGCAGCGCCACGACACGCTGATGCATACGATGCAGGCCATACTGGACTATCAGCGCGAGTACTTCATCGACGGCGACCAGTCGAAGCTGCGCCCGATGATTCTCAAGGACATCGCCGACGCGACGAATCTCGACGTATCGACGATCTCGCGCGTGGTGAACAGCAAGTACGTGCAGACGCAGTTCGGAATCATACCGCTCAAGCGGCTGTTCTCGGAGGCGATGCAGACCGACAGCGGCGAGGAGGTGTCGTCGTACGAAATCAAGAACATCCTCTCGGAATGCATCGACAAGGAGGACAAGCGCAAGCCGCTGACGGACGAGGTGCTGATGGACATCCTCAACGCCAAGGGCTACCACATCGCCCGGCGCACGGTAGCCAAGTACCGCGAAATGCTCGGCATTCCGGTCGCTCGACTCCGCAAGCAGCTATAGCGGTCGCCGTCCGCGCGGCGAGCCATGCGGGCGGACGGCACGCGGAAGCAGACCGAGGCTCGGCTCCGTATCGGCCGGGGCCCCGTCCTCGGAAATTCACCATGGCCCAGAACGGTGCGATCCGCAGTCCTTTCCGCAACACGCGGCCTTGTTGCACGCGGCTCCGATTTACGGAATACCGGCCCGGCCAGATTCGAGGCCCGAGGATGCGTTTCTCTGTAAATATGCGCACCAAACGCCCATG